>CAZRNL010000317.1:0-4018 GCA_964601395.1 uncultured Silicimonas sp.
CCATGGCCATGTCGTAGCGGCCGGAGTCGATCGCGCCTTCGATGACGCCCGCCGGGTCGCTGTGCGACGAGACGCCGAGATAGCGGGCCTTGCCGGCCTGCTTCAGTGCGTCGAAGGCCTCGAACACCTCGGGGAAGTCGTGGACCTCGGCGTAACTGTTGGCGGCGTGAGGGCAAACCACGATGTCGACGTGGTCCGTCTCCAGGCGCTTCAGGCTGGCGTCGAAAGAGTCTAGGAAGGATTTCTTGTACTGTGCGGGGCGGTCGATCTTCGCGCCGTGCTTTTTCTCGACGATGTTGGCCAGAACGGAAGCTTCGAGCGCCGGTTGCTGACCGCCGAAGTAGCCGCAGAGGTAATCCTTCTCCAGCGCGCCGCGCCGGCGCAGTTCCTCGTGCGCCTCGCCGTGCAATTTGCGCTGCTCGGCCTCGGGCAGGGAGTCGTAGATGCGTTTGAGCTGTGCGTTGCGGTCGCCGACCCACGGGCTGGCCTTGGTCACTAGAAAGACATTCTGGCGGCCGACCTCCTTGAGCGCCTTCGCGTAGCCCAGTTCGCTCTGGCCCTGGCCGTAGGCCGCCGCCGTGTCGAAGTAGTTGAGGCCCATCCGGAAGGCCTCGACGACATGCTTGTAGTTCGCCGGCGAGATGGTGTTGCCGCCGCAGACGATCTCGGAAATCATGAAATTCGTGCGGCCCAGGCGGCGATAGGCCATCTCCGGGCGGCGGTTGCGCCACTCGCCGGGGGCGTCGGACGGGGCCGCGTCGGCCTTTCGAGACAGCGCGGCGGCGAGCGCGGCCGATCCGGCGAGGGAAAGGAATTCGCGGCGGGTGGGCTGGGTCGGCATGGCCTTATCGTAGCCCAGCCGGCGATGGCATTAGGGGACGGTCGAACGCCGCTTGCACCTCGGAAACGCGAACCGCACCGGCGCTCCACTCGCCTCCGTCAGTTGGAAGGGTCCGACGAGCGCCCACCCCGATCCGTCGCAGTCGACGCGGACACGGTATCGTCCCGGACGCACGGACCCGGTGTCGAACCGACTGGCGACCTCCGAACGGACCGCGACCCTAGGCTTGGCAGCATCACCGGGCCCTTCGGCAAGTACCTGCACCCGACAGACCTCCCGGTCCGGGTCCGGTCCACCCTGCAGATAGAGGCGGATGAAGCCTGTCGGCGAATCGTCGAACGAGAGATTCTTGATCGGTATTGCCCTCCACGGCCCATCCGATGCGCTCAAACCCGCATCTGTAAGGGCGCCGAGAGCCCTGCCTTGGTTAGCGGTCAGACGTCAAATTGGAAATCCGGGTTAACTGGTTGTCTCAGCCGAGGGGGCAGGCGCAGTCGTCTTGCCGACGCCACTCTTGCCGGCGATCGCGAGATGCTTCCGGCGGATCGCCTCAGACAACTGCGCAATACTCTGACGCGACCTTTCCGATGAGCCAACCACGATATTCATGAGATTGATATTACTTCTTTCATTTCCTTTATTATACATGCTTGATTGCAGCCCCAACTGCCGACAGGCGAGGCGACCTCCAACATAACAACACCCCCTAACCGTTAGTTAGGGGGCAGTCTCTACGTCTCCTATAGCGCCGCGACACTACTACCGGTCTCCCAACATTCCTTGTGGCGCGCTCTTTGTAAGATACATTCTAGCAAGTGTGGCTGAAGTGAGACCTGTGCGCCTAGCAACACCCCAATAGACAATATCTTCATGGCATTTCTATTACTCGAATCGGCACAGTCACTTGCCATCCTTGACAACTCTTTGCGCTTCTCGTCAACCTTCTTCCAGGCACCGATAAGCTCACTGTCGTCCACATATTCCGAAGTATACATCTGGAATAATGCACAGAGCGCCTGTCCCAGAGCCTTATCGGCGTCTAGTAATGCTTCAGCATCTAACAATTGCCAGTTCGCGTCCGTGAGTCCTGACATGATTGACTTAACCTCCTCAATCATACTACAGACCGCGCTGTTATTGTCAACCTCATTATTTCCTCATCCGGCGTCGCTGGACAGCGACACGCGATGATACACTACGGACCTTTGGTCGAAAAAGAGACGCTTGATGTTCATCACATTATCAAAATTAATATGACCCTTCAGAATTGCCGCCACTTCTTCTCCGTCCATCAAAATGATAGGTTTATCGGGTGCCATGCGTAAGGCTTCATCAAGAGCATCCTGTTTGAATCCAGTCATCGAGACTAACAATCCAGAGACACCAGCGACGTCGATGTTGAGAAAAATCTGCCGAACAGCTGCCTTACCGACTGGCTCGTTTTCCCACTTGCATTCAAGCCTATACTTATCACCTCTATCGGTGTAGAAAAATCCATCAAGCCCTGAGTGCCTTTGGGGGATCCTATATGCCGGCATAGCTAAGCTGAACGTGAGTGCTGCAGCCCAGTAGATCAAGCGCTCTAGCTCATAACCGCGATCGTGGGGTGTCAGTGTTTCGCATAAGTGAAAGAGTTTTGCTAGATCTCGGAAGCTCTTAGGATCAGCAGTCTTAACGGATGGACGTCCGCTTTTACGGGCGGCCTTGTGGGAGGACTTGGGTACGACACTGTGACGAACGTGAATCTCTTCACGTACGGCCCTCCACCACTTGAATCTGAAGTCAGAAAACTGTGCAGCCATTTCGACATACCGGCTCGCTTTATTGAGGGACTGTGTATCTCCCTTGTTGAGTAATAGCCGCGCAAGATTTGTTAAAGCAACGGGGTTGCGCCGGTTTGCATCGACCGCGTTTTGGTAAAATTTTTCGGCTGCGCTCCTGTCGCCCGTAAACCTCCAGAGAAGCGTTCCTAACAGAGTCCAAACGACGCTCTGTTCAGATTCTGGTAAAGCAAATGCTAGCCGTAGTAAGTCCGGGGCTGCAACATCAGTCAGGGTTTCCAAAACCTTATTCCACGAAATAGTGTTGTGTGATGATAGATATGTCGGCAGCTGCAGGAGTTCCTGTGTGGGGCCATCGGTGATCGACCTAAGCAGTAGGCCGGCCACGACATGACGAGGAGTGTTATAACCGCTTGACAGAGCAGTTTCTAGTAATCGACGAGCTTCAGAGACATGTCTAGCAACTTCTTGGTCGGGGTACTCGTTGTACCAGAGTTGGCCTGCGGCCTCGGCGTACAAATAGCTGTAATATAAGCCGCGCCGCCGGTGTTGGAGTTCATTGAATGTGCGGGGGTAATATTGACAAGCGTCCCAAGGGCGAAATGTTAAGCGATAGAAATGAATGAGCGCAAAACGAGCAGGTTCAAACGAAGAGGAGGCAGCCTGGCGGAAGTAACGTTCGGCTGAGGAGAGTCCCTCGTTGTAGCGCATTTCCGTCTTTTCATAACGTGCCAGTGCCCACTCGGAGGATGCGAGTTGGAGGATCACATCTGGCGACTCATCGTAGGTAGCGGCCAGCTTAGCACAGCGATGGCTCCTATCAAGCCATACGCGACGTTCAGTGTCTGTGACTTCAACAAGGGCCCTATGACGTAGAATACTCGATTCCCTGGCTAAGAGAGTGCCCTTAACTCGGTTATCGGCATCTTGAGTCGCCGCATCAAGATAGTCGCCAGCACCACGGATAATGTGACTCCTGTCGGCCACTGTAATGTCACTATAAATATCCTGGTAGCAGTCGACACTAACGTCAGCATATGACTCAGCTAATGCTGGTGTGGGGTGGGCGAGCAAGTGTGGTTCAATAGCGGCGAGTGCCGCCTTCCAGAAAGCGGTGCGATCTGGAGGTGTGTGTTGTTCAAGAGCAGGTCTCTGAGCGCCGAGGCCTTGAGTATGGCAGCTTGGTCTCCACCTTCTGCAACCTCCCAGTGATTGCACCGAGTAACGGCGGCATTCAGTAGTCGGATGCTGTCGTTGCGAGACAGTTCTTTGTGAGCCGAAGAGAGGAGACGGGTAATGTCTTCGAAGGGGGTAGTTAAGGCGGGCATCGGAGTGCTTAGACCGGGATTTCCATTTTGGCCATCCCGACGTGTTGACGTTAGCAGAGCTTGCCCGC
>CAZRNL010000318.1:0-4003 GCA_964601395.1 uncultured Silicimonas sp.
GCGGCCATCGGCGGCGTGATCGAGCGCCACCTGATCTCGATCGGCTTCATCGGCGGCGAGGGCATGGGACTGAAGGAAGACCCCCGCGCCCAGGTCGTCAACCTCGACCAGCCACGCGGCCCGGCCTGTCCGGCCTGCGGTCAGTTCGGAATGCAGATGATTGAAGGCTGCATGACCTGCCCCTCCTGCGGCCACTCCAAGTGCGGCTGATCGAGCGCATTTGCTTGCGCGGCAGGTTCGCTTCGCCGGTTAAGTGGTGCAACCCTGGCAACGTTGCGCATACTGGCCGCGCCCTGCGCGGTCCGGGCGCAGCCTCGGTCGTGGCGGTTGGCGTAAGCCGGAAAGGCTAGATACCGCCGCCTGACTCACGCCCGATCGCCAGGCACAGCGCCAGACCTGGTTCGCCGGAACGTTGCAGCTTGGACTCAGGTTTTCGACCGTGGTCATGCCCGCCCGAATTTCCCCATGCGCGCGCCAATCGGCCCTGCTAGCAATGCTCAACAAGACTAGATTGCTTATAGCAGCACCGAGGCAGGCAAGATGGAAACGCTGACGGGCCGGGAAGGCACGTTCGTCCTTTCGTGGTCGCAGACCGAGATCGATGGGCACGCCAATGCATCGGACGTGGCGCTGGTTGTCGGCGCTTACTGGCGTTGGACAGGAGCAGCGGTAGACCTTGGTGTTGCAGCCAATGTTCCGCCAAGATCGACCTTCCAGTCGACCGAGGCCTTCAGGAGACATTCGGCGCGTGCAGCGCGCTCGGTCGTCGGACAGGCGTTGGGTCTCGGCCCGGCCTGTCTGGCGCCAAAACGCGACGATTCCTTCACTCTCTCGGACGGACGCCGCGACTGGGTGGCCACGTTGCTCGATGTCGACGGACTTGCGCGTCCGCTGATCATGTTCGCTGGTTCACGTCCACCCGCCGATACGCCTCTGAAGATCGTTCAGGTCGAAACCAGGCGCGGCCCCCTTGTCCTGAAGCAGGGTGACGGCGTCGTGTGTTTCACCCCGGGCACGCAGATCGAAACGCCAACGGGGCCGCTGCCGGTCGAATGGATCGTTGCGGGCGACAAGGTGGTCACCCTCGACGGCGGCGCGCAGGAGGTACTCTGGATTGGATCGCGGCGGTTGTCTCTGCGGGATCTCAGGCGCACACCCGACCTTGCTCCAGTCCGCATCCGCGCCGGCGCCCTTACCTCGGACCGCGAAACCGCCGACCTTATTGTCTCGCCGGATCACCGTGTGCTGGTTCAGGGGGGACATGGAGACAGGTCAGAAGTGCTCGTTGCGGCGCGGGATCTCGTGAACGACGACGGAATTGCGCGGATGGGAATCTGGAACCCAGTCACCTACATCCACCTCCTGCTCGAGCATCACCACATCCTTGTTGCCAACGGTGTTGAGACCGAAAGCTTCCATCCCGGCACGGCCGCGCTCGACTCGATAGCGGAAAGCCAACGGCTTCGCCTTTTCGATGTGATGCCGTGCCTGGCGACGCTCCCGGAAAGCTACGGACCAGCCGCCCGCCCGATCCTCAGCAGCGCCGAATCCTCTCTCTTGTCCGCCGCCTGACCATGATTATGGGGTGTGCTGGCAACAGTCCGTTGCCGGTCGAAGGCAGACGGAGCCGTGCGCCCTGATTTCGCCATCTTCCCGACGACAGCTTTTTCAGACCTTGGTTTGATCTGGAATTCATTCATGCTTGCCATACCGTTTCCGCTGGAGAACGTACCCGCTGAAATTGCGGCCGATGCCATTGTTCGACTGAGAACCGAGCATCCCGGCACGGCTCCGGTGCTGCTGGGCGACGCCGACGTGTTCTCCACCGAATGGGCCGAAAGCGTGGATCAGTTCGAGGACCCGGCCCAGATCATCGCCGAATCCGATGCAATCGACACAGAGGCGTGGTTCGCGGCGCGCGCGCCCCGCCTGGCGAATGCAGAGGCGCGGATGGAGAGGCCGCTTCGACTTTTCAATCGCTCCTGGCGTGTCCTTGCCTTGCCATTCGACGTCGCCATGCTTCCCGCCCGCCTTGTGAAGTGGGCAGTAACTCGCGACCGACCCATCTTCCTGTCACGCTCGCCCTTCGACATCGGACCATTGGCCGAGGAGGCACAGGAGCTCTCGCTTGGAACAGTGGAGATGCTCAAGGCGCAACTGGCGGACCTGGAATCCTCCGGCGAAGGCAGCGAGGACGATCTGAATGAAATCCGCGAAGTCATCGCCGCAATCGAGGCCGAAGGACCGGATTTCCGTGTCTTCCCGGACCCGGTCGACTATATCACGCCACGCCATGGTGGAACGGTCGCGGCGGGGCTGATCGCTTCCGATGAGCCCTGGCAGATCGCTGCCTGGCTTCAGCATGGCACCTATGCACTTTGCGCGCCGAAACCCGTTCTTGTCGCCCATTGCCACTGGCTGTGGGATACGTATGGCGCGCGCATCATAACCGCTTCGACCGATCACATCGGCTTCGAGGTCACGCGCCCTATCGAGACTGAAGATGAAGCGCGCGAGGTTCTCGCGCGTTTCTTCGCCATCGGTGCCGACGAGGTTAACGCAGAACAGCGAGGCACCGATGCGACCAGCCTGATTGGTGCTTCGCGCTGGTGGGTCTGGTGGGATTGATCCCGATATTCTGAGACCGGTCGGTTCATGATAGTCTTCCGGTAATTTCAACCGAAGGATTTTCGCCATGGGATTGAACTATACTGGCCTGCGTACACTCCGCCGGTCCGACAGAATTATGTCCGAGCGCGCCGCCGAACGGCTGCTCAAGATGCGCAAGCGCCTTCAACCGCTTCGCGCCCGCAAGCGAGACGACGCACTTCTCCTGGCGACCTGGAACATCCGGGACTTCGACTCCAACAAGTTCAAATGGGGGCCGAGGCTTGAGGAAAGCTTCTACTACCTTGCCGAGATCATCTCGTGCTTCGATCTTGTCGCGCTTCAAGAAGTGAACGCGGATCTCGAGCCATTGCAGAAGCTGATGCGGATCCTTGGGCGGGAATGGGACTATATCGTCACCGACGTGACGGAGGGCTGGGGCGGCAACAGCGAGCGCATGGCCTACCTCTGGAACACCGAAAAGGTCTTCTTCAGGAAGATCGCGGGAGAGATCGTCCTTCCCAACGGTCAGCTGATCGTCACCGAGAAGATGACCGAGACCGAGGATGGCGAAACGGCGATGGAGAAGGTCGAGAACCAGTTCGCCCGCACACCCTTCCTGGTGGCCTTTCAGTCGGGCTGGTTCAAGTTCAACCTCTGCACCGTCCACATCTATTACGGCGATGACAGCGGCGCGAAGCTGAAACGGCGGGTGGACGAGATCAAGCGGCTTGTTACGTTCTTCACGACTCGGCAGGACAAGGAAAACAAGGGATTTCAGGTCCGACCCGAAAAAGCCGAGAACTATATCCTTCTGGGCGACTTCAACGTGGTTTCGCCTGAGCACGAGACGATGAAGGCGCTGAAATCCAAAGGTTTCAAGGTGCCGCCCGAGATCGACGGAGACATCGTCCGTCCTGAGGAGGGCAAGTATTACGACCAGATCGCCCTGCGCGCGCCCGATCCGCGCTTCAGGATCACGGGCGGCGGCGTGGTCAATATGTACGAGGACGTTTTCCGGAACTGGAAGGCCGACCGCGAACTTTGGGAACCGCATATCCCGGCCGATATGGAACCCGGTCTCACACTGGAAACGCGCTACAAGAAGTGGCGCACCTGGCAGATGTCCGACCATTCGCCGCTCTGGATCGAGATCGAGACCGATTTCTCGGATCATTACCTCAAGGGTCTTGGCCCGCAGGACTGACGTTGACAGGCAGTCAGGGGCCGCGTATAGGCGCGTCTTCATTGGTGTTGGTGGACCCCGCAAGGGGAAGCCTGTCGGCCTTCGGGCAAGAGGACAACGCCCTTCATGGCCGCTTCCAGTAGGGGGCGGCGTTTTATCGAAGGAGATCAGCCGTGACCAAACGCACGTCTGCCAAGTACAAGATCGACC
>CAZRNL010000319.1:0-3994 GCA_964601395.1 uncultured Silicimonas sp.
AGCGGCGGATCGGCTGAAGCGTCACTTCCGCGGCCAGCTCCGGATTGTAACACAGCGACAGGAAATCGCCGGCCTTGGCCCGCGTTTCGCGGTATTCGGGCAGGTAGCGCCCCGCCTGCCGCATCATCCAGATCGGCGGCACCGGCAGTGTTTCGCCTTCCAGCGCTCTCAGAATGAGCTTCTCCGCCATGCCGTTCCTTTCGCTCGTGTCTGTCCTGTGGTCACAGCCACGCGTCATCTTGTCAATACAATGGATTGTCAGTTTTTTCTGACGCCCTTACACCTGTCGATATGAATGTTCTTCCTGATCCAAAATCCCCGTTCCGCATCGGTACCCGTGGCTCTCCACTGGCGTTGGCCCAGGCGCACGAAACGCGTCACCGCCTGTCGCAGGCCTTCGACCTGCCCGAAGAGGCATTCGAGATCGTCGTCATCAAGACGACCGGCGATCGAGTGCTCGACCGACCGCTCAGGGAGATCGGTGGCAAGGGCCTGTTCACCCGTGAGATCGAGGATGCGATGCTGGCCGGTGAGATCGACATCGCCGTGCATTCGATGAAGGACATGCCCGTGGATCAGCCGCAGGGCCTGACGCTGGAGTGCTATCTCCCGCGCGAGGACGTGCGCGATGCCTTCATCTCGCCGTCGGGCGGCACGCTGGACGGGCTGCGTCCGGGAACCAAAGTCGGGACGTCCAGTCTGAGGCGGAAAGCGCAGCTTCTGAACCGGCGCCCGGATCTCGAAATCGTCGAGTTCCGGGGCAACGTCCAGACCCGCCTGAAGAAACTGGAAGACGGCGTGGCGACCGCCACGTTCCTTGCGATGGCAGGATTGAACCGTCTCGGCATGACGCAAGTGGTGTCATCGCCGATCGAACCCGAATCAATGCTGCCGGCGGTGGCGCAGGGGGCCATCGGGATCGAGAGGAGAGCCGATGACAGCCGTGCCGCCGCATTGCTTGAAGCGATTCATCACGTACCGACCGGCCACAGGCTTGCGGCCGAGCGGGCGTTCCTGGCGGCCTTGGACGGGTCCTGCGAAACTCCGATTGCGGGACTGGCGGAACTGGACGGTGGCGCGCTCAGGCTGCGCGGAGAGATCTTGCGAACCGATGGGTCCGAGGCGCTGTCGGATGTGCGGACGGGGCCGATTTCGGACGGTCCCGAAATGGGACGCGAACTGGCGGAAACCCTGCTGGCGAGGGCGGGCGACGGCTTCTTCGACTGGCGCCCCTAGATCGCCAGTGAATGTCCGTTCGGCTTGACATCCCAGGCGTCCAACGCGCTGGTGATCACACGGGTCAACGGCCGCGCCTCGGGACGGATTTCGACGCCTTCGGCCGACGTTTCGACCGCATCGGCGAAGAACTGGTCAAACCCATCGAAAAGGTTCTCGATGTCTTTCCTGTCTGCGCCCGTGTCGTCGGCGAGGCGTTGAAAGGATACACGGAAATCGCACATCAGCCGTTCTATCGCCGCAGCGCGCAACCTGTCGTCCTGAGTCATCCGATGCCCGCGCGACGTTGCCAGGCGACCCTCATCCATCGCAGCGGACCATGCCAAAGTAGCGGGAGCGTTCTGGGCGAAGCCTTGCGGAAAGCGCGAAATGGACGAGGCTCCCAGGCCGATAAGGACGTCGGCCTGGTCGTCGGTATAACCCTGGAAATTCCGTCTGAGCGTTCCCGCCCTGGCGGCGCGCGCCAGGCCGTCATGGGCCCGCGCGAAATGGTCGATGCCTATCTCGTCGAACCCGTCCCTGCGAAACAGTTCTGCGGCGCCGTTGAACAGCGCAAGACGATCCTGCGGCCCCGGCAGGCTGTCGGTGGGAATCAGTTTCTGTCGGCGCGCCATCCACGGTACGTGCGCGTAGCCGTACAATGCCACACGGTCGGGTGAGAGGCTCAGCACCTTCTCGACCGTTTCGGACAGGCCCGGCACAGTCTGGTGCGGCAGGCCGAAAAGGAGATCCACGTTCAGACTTTCAATTCCCCTCGCGCGCAGACCATTTGCCGCCGCCTCGGTTATCTCGAAACTCTGGATCCGGCCGATGGTCTCCTGGATCTTTGGATTGAAATCCTGAATCCCGATGCTTGCGCGGTTCAGACCGGCCTCCGCCAGCGCGTCCATTCGAGCCTCGTCGATCTCGCAGGGGTCGATCTCGACGGAGAACTCCGCATCGGGTGCAAATGGCAACTGAGTGCGAATCGTGCGCGCCAGGTCTGCAATGGTGTCCGCGTCCATCAGCGTCGGCGTACCACCCCCCCAGTGAAGGCGCGACACCTGAACACCCTCGGGCAGTAGCCCGACGATATGGCCAAGTTCATGCTTTAGCCGCTCGATGTAGGCTCCCACCGGCTCGCCCGTTGTTGTGCCTTGCGTCCGACATGCACAGAACCAGCACAGGCGGCGGCAGAATGGCACATGCACGTAAAGTGAAATGGCGGCTCCGGCCTGCACATCCGTCAGCCATTGGGCCATGTCGCGGGCGCCGATCCCGGGCGAAAAATGATTCGCGGTCGGGTACGAGGTGTATCTGGGCACGCGCGCGTCGAAAAGTCCGTGGCGTTGGAGTTGCGATAAACTATTCATGAAAGTATATAAGTAAATGCGAACAGGTGGCGCTTTGACCGTGATCAAAGTGTGGAGACCCCATGAGCCAGATGAAAATAAAGGTACCCGACGTTCGGGGATGTGGAAACTGCCCGATTCGTCACAAGGCGGTCTGCGCCCGGTGCGAACCTGACGAACTCGCGAGTCTGGAAGAGATCAAGTATTATCGAACCGTGGCGGCGGGGCAGCCGATCTTCTGGGCCGGAGACCGGATGGATTTCGTGGCCTCTGTCGTTTCCGGTGTCGCATCCTTGACCCAGACGATGGAAGACGGTCGCCGCCAGATGGTCGGATTGCTGTTGCCGTCGGACTTCGTCGGGCGACCGGGGCGCGAATACGTGCGCTTCAACGTGACTGCCGTGACCGAAACGGTCCTTTGTTGCTTCCGTCGCAGGCCCTTCGAGAAACTTCTGACCGAGTTTCCGCATGTGCAGGAACGGCTGCTCGAGATGGCTCTCGATGAACTGGACGCCGCACGAGACTGGATGCTGCTCCTGGGTCGCAAGACCGCCCGCGAGAAGATTGCAAGCCTTCTGGCGATCATCGCTGGCCGGGCTTCGATCGAGGGAAAGAAGCGCTCGGATGAAGAGCTCGTCTTCGATCTGCCGCTGACCCGCGAGGCGATGTCGGAGTACCTCGGACTGACGCTCGAGACCGTTTCGCGTCAGATGTCGGCTTTGAAAAGGGACGGCGTGATCCGCCTTGAAGTCAGCCGCAAGGTGTCGGTTCCCAACCTTCGCCTCCTGCTGCAAGAGACCGGCGACGATACCGAAATGTGACTTTTGCTGCGCAGCATTGATTTGTCGCTGCGCAGAAAGTCTTTGATTTCAGTCACCCAAGGCGTAAGCTGCGCTGCAGCGTCAAACGTCGGGAGGGCGGAACGTGGCATCTAAACCATTGCTGATCAAGAGATACGCAAGCAGGCGACTCTACAACACCGAAACATCCGACTACGTGACGCTTGACGACATCGCGCGTTTCACCCGTGAGGGTCGGGAAGTTCAGATCATCGACCTGAAGTCGGGCGATGACCTGACACGGCAATACCTTCTTCAGATCATCGCGGAGCATGAAAGCCGGGGCGAGAATGTCCTTCCCCTGGATGTGCTGACCGATCTTGTCCGATCTTATACGACGCAGGCTCAATCCGTGGTGCCGCAGTTTCTGGCGATGAGTTTCGACATGCTGCGCGAGGGACAGTCGAAGATGATCGAAAGCATTTCCAACCCGTTGTCCGCGATGCCGGGCTTCGACGCCATGAAGGCGCAGCAGGAAGCCTTCATGAAGGCGATGACCGGCGGGCTTTCGAGCACATGGTCCGGACCGGCGGCAGAGCCTGACGACGACGAAACCGACGAAGATGCCTCATCCTCCGGTCAGACCGA
>CAZRNL010000320.1:0-3922 GCA_964601395.1 uncultured Silicimonas sp.
CGCCAGTTCGACGAAGGCGTCGCGGGTGCCGGATGTCGGCGGAGGTCCGTAGGCAAGGATCTCGATTGCAGGCAGGTTCGGGTTGATCTGGTCCCAGGTGGTGTAGGGGTTGTCCGCCCAGGCACCATCAACCGGAACTTGCGCGGCCAGTGCCAGATAGGTTTCCGCCAGTGACAGATCCCAGCCGAAGTCGTTGGAACGGGAGATGGCCAGCGACAAACCGTCGAACCCGATGAGGGCCTCGGAAACATCAGTAACGCCGTTCGTCTGGCAGAGTTCGAACTCGGATGCCTTCATCGCACGCGATGCGCCGGTGATGTCCGGGTGCTGTTCACCGATGCCACCGCAGAAGATCTGCATCCCGCCACCGGTTCCTGTGGACTCGACGATGGGCGACGGCGCGCCCGTGTTGTTTGAAAATTGCTCTGCAACTGCCTGTGTGTACGGGAATACCGTGGAAGAGCCGACGATACGGATCTCGTCCCGCGCCGCCGCGGCAGTTGCGGAAACGGCTATGATCGCCAGTGCAGATGCCGTCGATTTTGCGTTCAGCATAGAAAATCTCCTGAGTGTCTACGGTCGCCCCACGCGACCTCGGAGCGATGCCTACGCCCCCCGCACAATGATTTTGTGACAGTTCCGTAACGGCTTTATGACAGTGCTGAAGCGTGCTTATTGTCGCCTGCGGAGAGGCGCGTCGAACCTGAAAGGGTTCATCGCACTCGGTCGGCAGACATCGGCAATATAACGGAAAATCGGCTTCCGCGGCCTGGCCGGCTTTCGATCCGAAGCCGCCCGCGATGCCGGTTGACGATGTGCTTCACGATCGCAAGTCCCAGTCCGGTTCCGCCTTTCTCGCGGGATCTGTGACTGTCGATTCGGTAGAATCGCTCGGTCAGGCGCGGAATGTGAATGGAATCGATTCCCTCTCCCGTGTCGGTGACGACGATTACCGCCGCCTCGCCCCGGATCATCGGGTGCTCGCTTTCGCGGGTCAGCGTCAGCGTGACCGACTGGCCCTCGCCGGAATACTTGATCGCGTTCTCCATCAGGTTGGTGATGACCTGCGCTATCTGGTCAGGATCGCCGGGCACGAACATGTCTCCCTCAAGCCCAATGGTCGTGATCGTGACGCCGCTTGCCCGCGACAGGGGCGCCAGCGAACTGGTGACGCTTCGGGCCAGCGCCGCCAGATTGACCTCTGTCGTCGGTCGCACGCGTTCGTTCGCCTCGACACGACTCAGCGACAGCAGATCGCCGACAAGCCGGTTCATCCGGCCGGCTTCTTTCTGCATGATCCCCAGAAACCTGTCGCGACTGACCGGATCGTCCCGCGCGGCACCCAGCAAGGTTTCGATGAAGCCCAGCAGGGCGGTCAGCGGCGTCTTCAGCTCGTGGCTGACGTTCGCGACGAAATCGCGCCGGATTTGCCCGGCCTCCTCCATGGCCGTCCGGTCCTCGAAAGATACAAGCGTCACCCCCGACGCGCCGACCGGAGCGCAGTACGCCCGCAAGGTAATGTCACGCTGGGCCTCTGTGGACAGGAATGTCGCTTCAGTGACCTGTCGGTCGCGCATCGCCTTCTCGATTGCGTCGAGCAGCACAGGCTGGCGCAGGACAGTGATGTGGTGCCGCCCGATGATCGCCTCACCGAACAGCCGCCGTGCCGCCGCGTTCGCAACGGTCAGTCGCCCCGTGGCATCGACAAGAAGCGCAGGTTGCGGAAGCGCGTCAAGTAGTTCCTGCGACATTCCTCGCCCTTCCTTGCGCCCCATTGTCCGCGGGGCCCGCAGCGGCCACAGCCAAGCGGGGTCCGCCGCAACCTGTCCAGAAAGCCACGGCAAGGCAAGATGTCCGTCGGGACGAAATTCTCGAATGGGTGCTTGTATGACCAGCAAGTTGTGAATAACCATAAGTTACTCAACCCAAGCATGCACTGGACATGCCATGAACATTAAGTTTGAAATCGCCGAAGGCACGACTGGCGCCGCGACTTCTGACGCATGCCATGAAAACGTGTCGATATTGGCCGTGGGCGCTCCCGAGGAATGGAAGAAGACCGGGAATATGCTGCCGACGAACGGAACCCTCGCCTTCGTCGCCTTCCACGAAGTCAACGGACACCTTCTAGAGGAACTCAGCCCAGCCGCCGTAGTATCTCCGGTTCTGGCCAGGGGCTTCGATTGCATTGATCTCGCGCAGCTGCTTCATGCCCTGAATTACAGGGGCCCCTACCGCGCCGCCGCGCCGAATTTACCAAAACCGAACCTCGTCGAGGCAGAGATCGCGCAGATGTGCCCGCGCCTCGACTTCCGCATTCTGACTACTCTTTAAGACACTGCCGCCCGGACACTCTCGACAAAGGTGGTCACAAGCGCCTGCGGGTCCTCGCAGCCTGTGGACACGCGGAAGAATCCCTCGCTGATCCCCAGCGCCAGCCGCTGATCCTCGGTCAGCCCACGGTGAGAGGAACTGGCGGGATGGCTGATCGTCGTTCCGATGTCGCCCAGCGTCGGCGCGAAGGGTATCTCCGATGCGGCACGAATGAAGCGATTCACGGTCTCGCGCCCGCCGTCGATCTCAAAGCTGACCATGTTGCCCCCTTTCCCGCCCAGAAGCGACACCGCCCGGTTGTGGTCCGGATGGTCGCTTCGGGTGGGATAGATCACCCGGCGCACGCCCGGAACACCCGCCAGGGCCGCGGCCAGCCGCTCGGCCGTCGCCACCACCCGGTCGAAGCGCAGCGCGAAGGAATAGAGACCACGTTCGGCCAGCCAGCAGTCGAAGGGCGATGCGGTAAAGCCCATCGTCGCGGCAAGGATGTGCATCCGCTCGCTGACGGTCGCATCACGCGAAGCGACATAGCCAAGCGTCGCGTCGGAGTGACCTGACAGAAGCTTTGTCACCGAATGGATCACGATATCGGCGCCCAGATCGAGCGGGCGCAGCATGCGCGGAGTCGTGAACGTGTTGTCGACGGCCAAAAGGACACCTCGGCGCCCGGCAAGAGCCGCCAGCCCTTCCAGATCAGCCACCCGCAGCGTCGGGTTCGAGATAGTCTCGACCAGGATCATCCGTGTCTCGGGCCGAAGGGCCGCCTCGACCGAGGCGATGTCGGTCGGATCCGCAAGACTTGTGGTGATCCCGAAACGCGGCAGGTCCTCCCGCATCAGTCTCAGCGAGCGGCCATAGAGCTGGTCCGCCCCCACCACGTGATCGCCCGACCGGAGGTTGGCCAGAAGCGCGATGCTCACGGCCGCCATGCCGGACCCGACCACAAGCCCACGCGTCGCACCCTCCATGCCGTCGATCAGCCCCGCCAGAACTTCGGCATTCGGATGACCTTCGCGGGCATAGGTATAGCCCTTCGTCCTGCCTTCGTACTGCGCATCCAGCGCGTCCGCATCAGGCGATGCATAAACGACCGAAGGCTGGATCGGGGACACCAGCGCGCGGCTGGCACTGCCGGGAAAGATGGCGCGGCGGATGTCATCGCTTGACATGTTTTTCTTTCTAGTCGAGTGGCTTGAGAGATGTCTTGAATCGCCGCATCCGGCGACGGTAGTGGGCGGCGGATGCCAGGTTCGCCGCCATCGTATCGGCATCCACCTCGCGCACGATCTTGCCGGGAATGCCCATGACAAGACTACCATCCGGGATGATCTTGCCTTCGGCCACCAGCGCGCCCGCACCGATGATGCAGCCCTTGCCGATCACCGCGCCGTTAAGGATCGTCGCCCCCATGCCGATCAGCGTGCCGTCGCCGATGGTGCAGCCGTGCAGCATCGCCTTGTGGCCGATGGTGCAATCCGCACCGATGCTGGCGGAATAACCCATGTCGGTATGGATCACGCAGTTTTCCTGCACGTTCGACCCCGCGCCGATACGGATCTCCTCGTTGTCGCCGCGCAGGGCGGCGCCG
>CAZRNL010000321.1:0-3908 GCA_964601395.1 uncultured Silicimonas sp.
GTCAGGCTGCCGTCGATGCGGCGCTCGACCTGAGCGCGGAACTGGGCCACACGCTCGCGCACGAAAGCTTCGTCGAAGTCATTGTATTGGTACATCTTTATTCTCCCGCCTGCTTGCCGTGGGCATAGTTGGAGGGGCCTTTCGTACGGAAGATCTCGCGGAAATGGGTGGGCGCGGGGCCATGGGGCGAATTCTCGGCATCGGCGAGGTAAGCGCCGACAACCACTTTCGGCTGGCCGATCGCGAAGATCAGGCGGTCCTCGGCGACGGCTTCGTCCTCGATCAGTTCGGCCTCGGCCATGTGCCGGGTCCAGCGGTCGTCCTCGGTCAGCCAGACGACGTCGCCTTCCAGCAACGCGTTGGCGGTCACGACTTTGGCGGTGAAGGGGCGGCGGGTCATAGCGCGATCTCCTCTTCGTAGGTTTGAACGAAAGCCTCGGCCGAACGCGGCGCAAGGCCAAACAGGATCAGGGCAGGGCCACAGAGGTCCGCGACCGTGTCAGGCAGGTCTGCGAGGATCGTGCCGACTATGCGCTGGTCGGGGCGCGAGGCGTTCTCCACGATGGTGACGGGCGTTGTCGCGTCGGCGCCGTGCATCATCAGCCGGCCCTGCACGAAGCGCGAGGATTTCTTGCCCATGTAGATGGCGGCGACCTGGCCGGGTTGAGCCAGCGCGCGCCAGTCCTGCTCGGCATAGCCCTTCATGTCGTGGCCGGTCACGAAACGGACCGAGGAATTGCGGTCGCGTTTCGTCAGGCTTTGGCCGATGGACGCGACGGCGGCAGAGGCAGAGGTGATGCCGGGGATGATGCTGAACGGCACCTGCGCCGAGGTGCAGGCGTCCATTTCCTCGTCGAGGCGGCCGAAAATGGTCGGGTCGCCGGACTTCAGACGCACGACGTGCGCGCCGGTCCGGGCATGCTCGACGATCAGGGTGTCGATTTCGCTCTGCGACATGGACGGGCCGAAACCTTCTTTCCCGGCGTCGATGATCAGCGCCTCGCGGCGGGCGAGTTCGAGGATTGCGGGGGTCACGAGGCGGTCGTGGATGACGACATCGGCTTCGTGAAGCGCACGGCGGGCCTTCAACGTCAGCAGCTCCGGGTCGCCCGGACCGGCGCCGACGAAAGTGACGCGGCCGGGCTCGTCGGTCTGGCCGAGGTGCTTTTCCAGAAGGCCGTCGAGCGTTTCGACAAGCCCGTCTTCGCCTTGCGAGTCAAAGGCCTGCGGGCCGGCGCGGAAGTAGTAGTCGGACCAGAAGGCGCGGCGCTTGCGGCCCATCGGCAGGGCCTCAGCGGCGGCGCGGAACGTCTTTCCGATACGGGCGAGGACGCCCAGCGAGGCGGGCAGGCGCTCTTCGAGGTCTGCCTTGATGGCGCGGGCAAGGACCGGGGCTGCGCCCTCGGTGCCGATGGCGACGGTGACCGGGTCACGGTCAACTATGGCGGGGGGGATGAACTGCGACTGGCCGAGGTTGTCGACCCAGTTGGTCAGCGCGCCGTCGGCCTGGGCCAGACGGGTGACGCGGGCGTCCTCGGCGTCGTCGTCGTTGGCGGCGTAGAAAAGCGATGCGCAGAGAGCGTCGCCTGGCTCCATCGCGCGCCGGATCACCGCAAGGCGGCCCGCACTCGCCAGCGCATCGATCTCGGGTATTACATCGCTGGCCACGACTGTCAGCCGCGCTTCGGTCTTCAACAGCAGGCGCAGCTTGGCAAGCGCAGCTTCACCGCCGCCCGAGACGACGATGCGCCGACCCTCGACGGCAAGAAAGATGGGAAAATGCTTCATGGACACACCTGCTGAATCGTTCTTGAAATATAGAACATTATCCCGATAATGTGCAGTGTACCCTTGCGCATAAGAACATTTGTTCTATTTTTTGCCAAGGTAGGAACGGAATCCTCCTAAACGACGAGGCAAGAGAATGGCAGTGCGGTTGGACGATCTGGATCGGAAAATCCTGCGCGAATTACAACGTGATGCCAGCCAGTCGTTGGACGAGATCGCCCATACGGTCGGATCGTCCAAGACCCCGGTCTGGAACAGGATTCGCAAGATGAAGGAGGCCGGAGTCATCGGTCAGCAGACGGTCCTGCTGGACGCCGAGAAGCTGGGCTTCGAAGCCTGTTTCTTCGTGCTGATCCGTACCTCGGCGCATGAGGCGGGTTGGCAGGACAAGTTTCTCAACGCTGTGAGGTCGCGGCCCGAGGTGCTCGAGGCGCATCGGCTTGCGGGTGACATAGACTACATCCTGAAAGTGCAGGTCCAGAACGCCCGCGCCTATGACGAATTCTATCAGGCGCTGATCTCGGAAGTTCAGATCTACAACGTCACGGCCCTGCTCTCGATGGAAGAGATCAAGTCGACGACGATGCTGCCGATCTGACGGAAGGTTCAGGCCGCGACAAGAAGCCGTTCCAACCCTCTGAAATGAAAGACATTCGCGACCTTCGGAGGCTCGACGATCCGCAAGGCGGGACACCGTGAGAAAAGCGCCGGCAGAGCAATCTGAAGTTCCAGTCGCGCCAACGGAGCGCCGACGCAAAAGTGGATGCCTGCCCCGAAGGCGACGTTCGGGCGCTTCAGTCGGAATGGATCGAACACTTCACCGTCCGGCCATACCGCATCATCGCGACAAGCCGAGCCAAGCAGGCATCCGATCTCGTCGCCAGCATTCAGGACGTGGCCCTGAATGGTGACCTTCTCGTAGACGTAGCGGCGGAACATGTGCAGCGGAGGATCGAAACGCAGGCATTCCTCGACCGTTCCTTCGATTTGCTCCGGCATCAGCGACAGGTGTCGTTCCCCGAAACCGCAGAGATGCCACACGGCGTTTCCGATCGTGTGGACAGTCGCCTCGTGCCCGGCGTTCAGAAGAAGGATAACGGTCGACACGATCTCATCGCGCGAAAGCCGCTCTCCGTCGACACGCGCAACGATCAGTTGACCGATCAAATCGTCGCCCGAGTTCCGCAGCCTCTGGTCGATCAGGTCATGTACATAAAGCGAGAATTCAGTCGAAGCCGTGGAAGCGGCGGCTTCCACCCCGGCATCGCGGCGCGCCTGGTACATTGCGACCATCGCATTCGACCAAGCGAGAAGCTGAGGCCCCATCTCGACGGGGACGCCAAGCAGTCTGGCGATGATCGAGACCGGCAGCGGGCGCGCGAAGCTGTCCAGCAGGTCGAAAGGACCGTCCGGAAACTTGTCGATCAGCGCGTCGGCCGTGCGGCTGATGTCTGTTGCCATCGACAACACGCGATTGCGCGTGAAGGCTCCGAGGACCAGCTTGCGAAGACGCGTATGGGCCGGGGGCTCGAGTTCCAGAAGCGAATGCGCCTCGACATCGTAGAATGATTGCAGGTTCGCGGATGGGCACGCGCGCAGGTGGGAAGGAACTTCGCGGCCAAGTTTCGGATGGCGCAGGATCGCGTTGACCAACGAGGCAGTGGTCGCGACCTGTATCCCGTAGTCTTTCCAGAAGACCAGATCGCCAAGTGCTCGCATCCTGTTATAGAAAGGATAGGGATCGGCGAAGAACGCCGGATCCGTTGGCGACTGGCTGACGGTTTGCATGGAGAACCGTTTTCCCCGGAGGATGGAAAGAGCTGTTTGCTCCGATGCAACGATAGGTACCTGACATCCGAAGATTTTAAAGCTGTTCTTTTGAACAGTGTGCCCGGAAACTTGAGTTGCTCTTTCCCATGTGACACACCGTCCCGGAACAGTCATGGCCCCGCTTGGCGATGGCCCAAACCGCGAACGGAACTCTGAAATGAGCGGACTTCTTGCACTTCTCGACGATGTCGCGGCGATAGCCAAGCTCGCTGCAGCGCAGGTCGACGACATCGCAGGACAGGCGGCAAAGGTCGGTGCGAAAGTGTCGTCCACCGTCATCGACGACGCCG
>CAZRNL010000322.1:0-3902 GCA_964601395.1 uncultured Silicimonas sp.
ATGATCAGGCCGTCGAATTTCTCGTCCTTCACCTCCTGGAACGGACGATAGAATTCTTCCATGTGCTCGGCGGCGGTGTTCTTGGTCTGATGCTCGGACATCCGAACCAGGCGGAAGTCGATCTGGAGCGGTGTCGCACCGATCAGCCGCGCAAACTGGTTCTCGGTCTGGATCTTCTTCGGCATCAGGTTGAGAAGCCCGATCTTCAGTGGACGGATATCCTGATGCTCGGCCGCATCCTCGGGCATGACCATGACGCCCTCACGCGTGAGGACGTCGAAGGCGGGCAGGGTCGAGGGCAATTTGATCGGCATCGAGACTTTCTCCGGAACGGAGCCCTGAGATACCCACCGCAAAGGGTTTTCTCAAGCCCGACGCTCCCTTGGGATCAACGAAGTGTTCACGCATTGCCTATAGGAGGTCGCTCAAAGTTTTTTTGCGGAGCCTCGGTGCAATGGTCGGCGTGTTCAAGAATGTGAAGATAGGAACCAAGCTCACGGCAATGATGGCGGCATTCGTGGCCATCAATGTCATCGCGATGAGCATGCTGAGCTACGTGTCGATGCGTTCGGCGGTCGAAGTTCAGGGCAGAGCGACGCTGGCAGGTGTAGCGAGGCTTCAGACAGCGCAGTTCGAACAGGAATTGCGCGCCATCGACCGCGATCTCAAATTGCAGGCGTCACATCCTTTCGTGGTCGAAGCCCTCCAGGCCTTTACATTGGCGTTCAGTGCCTTCGAGAACCCTCGCGAGGCGCTGCAAAGGATATACATCCAGCGCAACCCCAATCCGTTAGGACAGAAAGACAAACTGATCAAAGCGGGCACCGGGTCAACCTATGACCTGGCTCACGAGACCTATCACCCGACATTGGACGCGCTCCAGGACGAGATGGGATACTACGACATCTTCCTTTTTGATACCGAGGGAAACCTTGTCTACAGCGTATTCAAGGAGCTCGACTATGCAACCAACCTCATGTCGGGGGAATGGAAGACATCGGGCCTGGGCGACGTCTTCCGGCGCGCGAACGCCCTTGAGGCGACGGACGGCTCTGCGTTCGTCGACTTCGCGCCATACGGGCCTAGCGCCGGTGCGCCAGCGGCCTTCGTCGGGCATCCGGTCTTCGACGCCGATGGAGCGCATATTGGCGTCCTCGCCTACCAGATGCCGATCGACGTTCTGAACGCCACGGTCGCCACAACCACCAGCATAGGCGCCACCGGCGAAGCGTTCCTGGTGGGAGCAGATGGTCTGTTGCGTACCGATTCTCCCCTGACGGAAGGTGACGACGTTCTGCAACGGCGGTTCGACGCTCCGGCGCTGGCCTCGGGCCTTGCCGGACAGTCTGGCATGATGACCTACACCAATGACCAGGGTCTAGAGGTCCTGGGCTATTTCTCTCCGGTCGAGACGCTTGCCACCGGATGGGTGATGATCGTGCAGCAGGATGTCGAAGAGCTGTTTGCTCAGGTCTACAAATCCCGCAATTTCATGGTGATGGTCGGACTTTCGGCTTTCGCCGTCGCGACGATCCTCGCCATGCTGTTTTCCCGAAGCCTCAGTACTCCTTTGAAGGGTCTGAATGCCGCGGTGGAAAAGATCTCGGCCAAGGTCTACGACGTCGTGGTTCCCGCCGTCGCGCGAGGAGATGAAATCGGGGGGATCGCCCGTGCGCTCGACGCCTTCCGTGTCGGTTTGGCCGAAGCCGATCAGGGTGCCCGGGACGCGGCATTCAAGAGCGCGGCTTTCGAATCGACCGGCGCGCCGATGCTGCTGACCGATCTGGACTTGAAGATAGTCGGAGCGAACAGCGCGTTCTTCCGCCTCGTGAACGAGAACACGCGGGATTTCGGGCTGGGTTCCCGAAACCTGACGCCGCCCGATGTGGTCGGGGCCGAACTGTCGACGCTATCCTTTCCACCCGCCGAGATCCGCGCGGCCGTCGTCGATCACACGCGACTTCCGATCAAGAAGAAGCTGGCCGTCGGCGACAGTTATGTAGGGCTTCTTATTGACCTGGTCACCACGCGGGACGGCACGCCCGTCGGCTATGTCTTCGACATGAAGAACCAGACCTTCCAGATGATGAGCGAAACGGTTCTGAAAGCCATTGATTCCCAGCAGATCAGGGTTGAAATGGAACTCGACGGCAGCATCGCTGCGGTCAACGTCAAATGTTGCGAGGCGCTGTCGATGCCGGAAGCCGAGGTCCTGCGTCAGGGCGGTTCCGGCTTCATCCGCCAGATCACCGACGGCGGCGAGAAGTCCGACATCTGGCAGCCAGCTCGCGACGGGCAGGGTACGTCCGGCCGTTTCCGGATCACTGCCGGCGGCAAGGAGCGGGTGTTCGACGGAAACTTCAGCCCCATCCCGAACGAGGACGGCGTTCCGAAGGGGTTTCTGCTGATCGGCAGCGATGTGACCGACGCAGTCGCCGCCATCGACGCCATCGAGACCAAACGCAAGACCGAAGCCGCCGAACAGGCGCGCGTCGTCGAGGCGCTTAGCCGGAGCCTGGGGCGTCTTGCAGACGGAGACCTCACCATCGAGATCCCGGGCAGTTTCGCTGAAAACTACGACCAGCTTCGCCGTGACTTCAATGAGACGGTGGCAAAGCTGAGAGAGACCATCGGTTTCGTGATAGAGAACGCCAACCTGATCGGGAATGAAGCCGGGGGCATCAACTCTGCCGTGTCCGAACTTTCGCGGCGGACCGAATCGCAAGCGGCGACCCTCGAGCAAACGGCGGCGGCCATGAGCGAATTGACTGCTTCAGTGTCATCCTCGGCCAAGGGGGGCGGCCGATGCGGCGCGGATCGCCGACGATGCGCGCAAGAAGGCCGAATCCAGCGGTGACATAGTCCGCGAGGCTGCGTCCGCCATGGAAAAGATCGAAACGTCCTCGGTTGAGGTTTCCAAAATCATCGGCGTGATCGACGACATCGCATTCCAGACCAATCTTCTGGCCTTGAACGCCGGCGTCGAAGCCGCGCGCGCGGGCGATGCCGGCCGTGGCTTTGCTGTGGTCGCATCTGAAGTCCGCGCCTTGGCGCAGCGGTGCCTCGATGCCTCGAACGAGATCACCAAGCTGATCAACGCCTCGGGCGAAAACGTCAAACGAGGCGTTTCGCTTGTGGTGGATGTGGCCGGTGCTTTGGAGAGCATCGCGTCCTCGGTGCTGCGGATTTCGGACAATGTCGGACGGATCGCCGACGCCTCGACCGAGCAGTCGAACGGACTGGGTGAGATCAACTCCGCGCTCAACAACCTTGACCAGACCACCCAGCACAATGCGGCGATGGCCGAAGAAACGACCGCGGCGACGCAATCGCTGCTGGCCGAGGCCGAAACCCTGAACCGCACAGCGGCGCGGTTCACGATCCGGACCGGCGCCGCCGGGCCGGGCGGTCAGACCGACCAGTGGCGCGGACTCCGGTCGGCCTCGTGACCGGGTGCGGCTCGGGTTCTGGGGGCTGTCGGCCGAAAAATGCATGGCACTTCATCTTTGCGCAGGAGAATGTCCCGGCTGCCGTCTTCTGCCGAAAATCGGGCGGGCCTCCGCCTTTCGGACGGATCGGACCCCTCTACACACAGAGGTCGGGGCGAATCAATCGCGCGCGGTCAGCGCCGCGGCAACGAGGTCGACCAGATCCGATTCGGACCGGACAGCCGCCACGTCGTCCGCCTTGATCGTGACGCCCCACTTGTCGGCCATCGCTCGGTAGCGCGGCTGACGGTGAGCAAGAGCCCGGGCGTACGTCCAGCGGACGAAGTCATCGGGGTCGACACCGGACGGCTCCACTTTGCGATCCGAAATGTAGCTGGACCAGGTGTCTTCCAGGAACCCCTGTTGATAGCACATCGGTTTCGGAGCCCGATCGAAACGGCGGATCAGTTCCCT
>CAZRNL010000323.1:0-3853 GCA_964601395.1 uncultured Silicimonas sp.
TTCGCCGACGATCACCACGTCGCGCCCGACGCCGCCAAGCGCACCGATCAACTTGGCGCGCAACGCTCCGACCGCGACCCAGGTGCCTGTCGACATCTTGAAGTTCTCTGCCGTGCGCCCATCGAAGAAAAAGCCCTCGCGCGGGTCGCCTGGAACCGCGAAACGCAGCGCGTCTCCGAACTTGTAGAACCCCTCTTCGTCGTATGCCGCCCGGGTCAGTTCTTCGTTTCGCCAATAACCAGGCGTGACCGACGGCCCCTTCAGTCGAGCGCCCCACTTGCCATCCACCGGCACGAGTTTCAGCTCAAGCCCCTTCGATGGAACGCCGACGTTTCCGGGCACATCGCTCTGCCGGGTATTGAACAGCGCGAACGGCGCCGTTTCGGTTGCTCCCAACCCAGTGGCCATGAAGACGCGGTAGCCGGTGACTTCGACCGCAAGGCGGTCAAGCGCAGCCCATGTGTGCTCGGCCATAACCGCGCCGGCATACATCATCATCTTGAGGTCGCGGAAAAAGTTCTCGGCCAGCGCGCGTTCGGATTTCATCGCCTCGACCAGCATCTCGTATCCGGCCGGCACGTTGAAATACCAGTTGGGAGAGATCTCTCGCAGGTTTCTGATCGTCTGGCCAATGTGCTGTGGGGTCGGCTTGCCCGCGTCGATGTAGTACGTGCCGCCGTTGTAGATCGTCATGTTGAAGATCTTGTTGCCGCTGGCGACATGGTTCCAGGGTGCCCAGTCGACGACGACCGGCGGCGTGGACTTCATGTAGGCAAAGCAGTCCAGCACCATCTCCATGTTCGAGCAAAGCATTCGTTGGGTCTGGATCACGGCCTTAGGCGTTCCGGTGGTGCCGGAGGTGAACATGAATTTCGCAATCGTGTCGAAACCCACCGCCGAATTGGCACCATCCACGAGCGGTGTGACCGGCGTGGCGCAGAGGTCGTCGAGCGATTGACCCGCAGGCGCTCCGACGACACCAAGGCGCAGAAGATCCGGGAAAACCGCATCAATCGCCGGAGCGAACGCACCAAGGTCGTCGGCGAAGACGGCCCCTGGAGTAATTTGACCGGCGACTTGCCGCAGCTTCTCGAACCCCGAACCGACCGAAGCCGAATAGGCGGGGGCCACAGCCGCCGAAGGCACACCGACGTACTGCGCCCCCAGCGCCATCAGCGCGTGGGCAATCGAGTTTCCCGATAGAATGACAAGTGGTCTTTCAACTCCGAGGTCCAGGTCCAGCAGACTTTGGCCAATGGCGCGAATGCGTTCCAGCATCTGGGTAAAGCTTACCGTTGCCCAGCGGTCGTCATCTCCACGCTCCGCCATCCAGACACGATCCGGCGCAGCTTCGGCCCAATGATGGATCCGATCTGAAATGCAGCGCGCGAAGTCTGGTAGCGGTTCTTTCTGCCAGACAACGATCGAACCGTCGGCGCGTTCCTTCCAGGCGATATCCTCGGTTCCGAGTTCGACCTGTCTCAGCTGCACGTTTTTCATTCCGGTCCTCCTTGAGAACTTTGTTTACGTGGAAACTATTTCTGTGAATAGTATTTTCTCACAGCTGGGAGATCGGATTTGAACGCGTCGGCGAATATGCGGTATCTGAAACTGGAGACTCGAGGCGATGTCGCGCTGATCGGCCTGAACCGGCCCGAAAAGCGCAATGCGATCTCCGACGCCTTCATCGAGGAGATGGATACAGCCGTCACCTGGGCGGAGCAGGTTGCGAAAGCCGGCGTAATCTACGGTCATGGGCCGCATTTCTGCGCGGGTCTCGACCTTGCCGAACACGTCAAGAAGACACCGTTCGAAGGCGTTCACGGGTCGCGCCGCTGGCATGCCGTTTTCGGACGCATCCAGCGCGGCCGACTTCCCTGGTTTTCCGCTCTCCACGGCGCGGTCGTTGGCGGCGGTCTGGAACTGGCGTCGTCCACACACGTCCGGGTCGCCGACCCGACAGCGTTCTTCGCACTTCCCGAGGGCCAGAGGGGAATCTTCGTCGGCGGCGGCGCAAGCGTCCGGACCGCAAGGCTCATGGGCGTCGCGCGCATGACCGACCTGATGCTGACCGGCCGTTCGGTAGATGCGGAGACCGCCGAGCGCTGGAACATGGTCAACTACGTCGTCCCCGAGGGACAGGCGCTGGACCGCGCCGTGGAACTGGCCACGACGGCGGCAACCAATGCCGAGATCTCGAACTATGCAATCCTCAACGCGCTGCCACGGATCCAGGACATGTCATCCGAGGACGGCCTTTTCGTGGAAAGCTTCATAGCCTCGTTCACCGCGACCAGTCCCGAGGCCGAGGAACGGTTGAACGCTTTTCTGACCAAGAAGGCCGGCAAGGTGGCGAAGCCGGGAGGTAAGGCATGAACCAACCCTTGCCGCATCCGCAGATCGAAGACGACATCGACTTTGGAGAGATGGGACGGTCGCTGGGGCTGCTGCTGCGTCTTGCACAGGTCAAGGTGTTCGACAGCTTCTACGAGCATCTCGCGCACCACGGGTTGAAGCCCGGCGAGTTCACGATGCTCTGTCTGATCGGCCTCAACCCGGACACACGTCAGGGCGTTCTGGCCCGACGGCTGAGAATCAAACCCGCGCATATGACCAAACTGGTCAGTCGTGCGGTCAAGAAAGGACTCGTCGAACGCCTCGTGCCCGACGAGGACCGACGCTCTGTCTTTCTCAGATTGACCGACAAGGGGTGGCGGTTCGTGGAGGACAAGAAGCCGGAATTCCAGAACTTCATAGCTACGGAGAGCACGCCATTCGACGATGCGGAGTTCGAAACGCTCATAAAACTGCTGCAGAAGTTCAACGGAATGGAGACGTCCCGATGATCGACGCCGACAAGATCGTGGCAATCGACATCCACACCCATGCGGAAGAGCCTTGCCAGCACGCGCGCGACGATGGTTACGACGAGTTTCAGGCCGGCATGGCCTCCTACTTCAGGAACCCGGCAGGCAAGGACGGAATGCTGCCGTCGGTCGCGGAAACCGCCGCGTATTACCGCGAGCGCAACATGGCGGCTGTCATCTTTCCAGTCGACGCAGAACGCGAAACCGGATTTCACCGTTACTCCAATGACGATGTAGCCCAAATTGCCGCCGAGAACGCGGATGTGCTGATTCCGTTCGCGTCCATCGATCCCTGGAAAGGCAAGATGGCGGTGCGCGAGGCAAAGCGCCTAGTCTCGGAATACGGAGTCAAAGGCTTCAAGTTCCATCCGACCATGCAGGGCTTCTTTCCGAACGACAGAATGGCCTATCCGCTTTACGAGGCGATCGAGGAGGCTGGCGCAATCGCTCTGTTCCATACCGGACAAACAGGCGTCGGGTCAGGAATGAAAGGCGGCATGGGGATGAGACTGAAGTTCTCGAACCCGATCCACCTGGATGACGTGTCAGTAGATTTTCCGGGCATGGACATCATCCTCGCCCACCCGTCATTCCCCTGGCAGGACGAGGCGCTGGCCGTCTGCCAGCATAAGCCGAACGTCTATATCGACCTCAGTGGCTGGAGCCCGAAGTATTTCCCCGAGATTCTGGTGAAGTATGCGAACTCGCTGCTGAAAACGAAAATGCTGTTCGGATCGGACTGGCCCGCGATCACACCCGATCGCTGGCTGAAGGACTTCGAGGAAGCCGGGTTTCGCGATGAGGTGAAGCCCCTGATCCTCAAGGAAAACGCGCGGAGATTATTGAAACTCTGACGTACGTCTCAAAGGGAGGAAGACATGAACTATCTCTTGAAGATCGGCGGCCTCGCACTGGCCTCCTACAACGTTATCCGCGCCACTCAGGATATCGATCTGCTGGTGGACGGGGCCCGGGCCCTCGACCCG
>CAZRNL010000324.1:0-214 GCA_964601395.1 uncultured Silicimonas sp.
CGCGCCGACTTGCGGTAGGGCTTGTCGTGGGTGTTGCCGGTCTCGTGCATCGCGAAAAGGATCCGGCGGTGAACCGGCTTCAGCCCGTCGCGCAGGTCGGGAATGGCCCGGCTGACGATGACCGACATGGCATAGTCGAGATAGGCGGTGCGCATCTCGGCGGCGATGTCCACCTGCGGGCCCGCATGGGGAACGCGCGGGGTTTCGCCCTTTT
>CAZRNL010000324.1:224-1521 GCA_964601395.1 uncultured Silicimonas sp.
CGAGGTAGGAGGTGCGCATCTCCTCTTCGATCGACACTGTCGGCCCATCGAAGCGGGGACCAGAAGGTGGGGTTTCATCCATGTTTTCAGGAGGTTCGGGCGTATCGTTCACTATCTGCTCGCTTGTTCATCGAACCGCTAAATGTCGTTGGCGACACTCTATCAGACCCCTAGACCTAGGTGCAATCCCTGTGTCCCCCTTGCCTTGGCAGCCACGGCATATGAGTGACAACACATTGTTTTAATTGAAAAGTAATCGCTCCTATGCATCAATTTTTCCGAGGGCGGCAAGAGAGGTACACATGAGTGTCTCGGAAACCGAGCTGATGCTTAAGGGGTATGGGCTGACGACAGCCGAGTTCTTCTACCGGATGCCGGACTTCAGGAACGTCCTGAACACCTTCGTCTGGCAGGACTACGATCTGGCGCCGGACCATCCGAAGCTTTTTCAGTTCATCGAGTTCTGGCAGGACCAGATCGAAGGTCCCCTGCATTCGGTGCGTTTTGTTCACCGCAAGATGATTTCGCCAGGAGAATGGCGCAACGTGGTGGGTGAATTTACTTTGCACTAGGGCCGAGGTGCCGCGGATACGGCTTCGGCATCGCACTGGTATCGCACAGGTGCCTAGTTTTGGCTGTTCATCCGAAGGGCCGCGACCCAGAGCAGGGCAAGCCCAAACGAGAACACGGCGTTCCATGACGCCATGGAAATCCCCGCGAAGGCCCAGGCGACCTCGTCGCACATGACGATGTCGACGGCGCCGTCGACCGACAGAAGGTCCGCGCCCGACATTCCGGCCAGCGTGTCGCCCGCTCCGCTGCAGGAAGCCGGACCCTCCCACCATCCGCGCTCGACGCCGGTGTGATAGATCCCGATGCCGCCCGTGGTCAGCGCGGCCAGAGCGCCCGCAATCCCGAGAAGCGCGAGCGGACCCATCACCAGCACCAGCCCGCCGATGGCCATGGCCACGCCGTGCGGCCAGCGCTGCCAGATGCACATCTTGCAGGGTGCGTATCCCAGTGCCTGAAAGACAAAGGCTCCCAGCAGCAGGGCCAATGACCCGGCGGCGGCGAGGAGCATCGTGTTCTTGCGCGTCACAGGTACCTCAACACGTAGAAGCCACCGAAAAGGAGGATCACGAAAAGCGTAAACAGAAGCCCGAGATACTTCTCGATGAAGATACGGATCGGCGCGCCGAACTTCCAGAGCAGTCCCGCCAGGACAAAAAACCGCAGACCGCGCGCCACGATCGAGGCGACGATGAAGACCGGTACCGACAAGCCTGTCCAGCCAGAC
>CAZRNL010000324.1:1531-3851 GCA_964601395.1 uncultured Silicimonas sp.
CATGATCGTAATGACCTTGTAGGGGAAGGGCGTGATGCCCGCCACCAGCACCGCCCAGGCGCCCCAATCGTTGAAACGCTGGTTGAACGCATCGACCGCGTCGGCCTTGCCATAGACGTCGAAGACCCATTGCCCGACGGTTTCGAACAGGAACGCGCCGATGAAATAGCCGAAAAGCCCGCCCAGAACCGAGGACACCGTCGCGACCAGCGCGATCAGCCAGGCGCGTGACGGGGCCGCAAGGATCATAGGGATCATCAGGATGTCGGGTGGTATCGGAAACACCGAGCTTTCGATGAATGACACGAACGCCAGCGCCCAAAGCGCGCGCGGATGCGCGGACAGGGAAATCGTCCAATCGTACAATCTTCGGATCATGATACCTACTCGAATTTCCGGACCCAAAGGCCACGGAGAAGCGTTGCCGTCAAGAGCGTCTCCGGGCAGTATCTGTCAGGTGTGACAAGAGTGGAGAGTGTCATGAAGTGGCAAGGCAGACGGGGCAGTCGCAACATAGAGGACAGACGTGGCGTCTCCGTGGCCGGAGGCGGCGGCATCGGGATCGTAGGCCTGCTGATCGTTCTCGGAATTGGCTATTTCTTCGGCATCGACGTCACACCGCTGTTACAGGATCAGGGTGGCCCACAACAGACGGTCAGTACAGAGTTGACCGACGCCGACCGTCGCGCAGGAGAATTCGTTTCGGTCACGCTTGCCGACACCGAAGAGATCTGGACGGATATCTTCAGCGGTCAGGTTGGCCAGCCCTATGCGCCGCCGACACTTGTTCTTTTCAAGGGGATCACTCAGTCTCCCTGCGGCGGCGCCTCCGGTGCCACGGGGCCGTTCTACTGCCCCGGCGACAAGAAGATTTATCTCGACACCCAGTTCTTCACGACGCTTGAGCGGCAGATGGGTGCCGGCGGCGATTTCGCCGCCGCCTATGTCGTCGCGCACGAGGTCGCGCACTCGGTGCAGGACCAGCTTGGCATCCTCGGCCAGGCGAACCGGATTCGCGCCCAATCGAGCGCGGAAGGATCGAACGCGATCTCGGTCCGAATCGAGTTGCAGGCCGATTGCCTTTCAGGGGTCTGGGCGCGCGCGGCGGGAGACCAGTTCGGAACCATTGAACGCGGCGACATCGCCGAGGCGATGAATGCGGCCAAGCAGATCGGGGATGACACGCTGATGCGCAACGCCGGGCGCGTTCCGATGCCCGAAAACTTCACCCACGGCACCTCTGAACAACGCCAGCGCTGGTTCGAGACGGGCTTCCGGAGCGGCAACATCCAGACCTGCGACACGTTCAGCACCGACCGCTTGTGACAGGTCGGAAAAGGACTTCACGCCCCCGTCGCAAGACGTTATGAAGCGCACGGTGCGCCCGAGTGGCGGAATGGTAGACGCAGCGGATTCAAAATCCGCCGGTGGCAACATCGTGCCGGTTCGAGTCCGGCCTCGGGCACCAATATGAACATGTCTGGCTATTCCTGGGGACGAGCCGCCCGGTTCGTGTCATGTGGCGGCAAGTACTCCTGATTCACGCCTTCCAGTTTCAAGCTGGGATTGTTCACGCGCTCGATCGAGGTGACCGCGAAATTCTCGAGAGCGAACCAGGTCACCGCGGACAACACGACAGCAAGGAACGCACCGGTCAGAAATCCTGTCATCGCGTGGCCTCCCTTTCGCGTCCCTCAATTTCAGCCAGCCACAGATCGTGGTGTTCCTTGGCCCAGTTTCGATCGACGTTGCCACCCCACATCGCGTCGATGGCTCCCTGCATCCCGACCGTCCCGATATAGATATGGCCGATAAAGATCGCGATCAGCAGCACTCCGACCACCGCATGAGTCAGCATCGTCCAACTCATTCCCTCAAGTCCGACGAAGTAGAACGGAAACATCAGGATGAATCCGCTGACAACCATGATCGCGCCCCCCAGGATGGCAGACCAGAAGACCAGCTTCTGTCCAGCGTTGAACTTGCGCGCCGGGGGGTTGTTCGGATCATCCGAGAAGAAACCACCGAAGCGCCTGAGCCACTCGATATCCAGCCGTGACGGCAGATTGCGCCATGTCCAAAGCACCGCCATGACGACGAAACCAAGGGCGAACGGCGGAAAGAACATCATGTGGCCCCAGGTCGCAAGCCATCCGACCGAGCCCAGGAACTCATCACCGAAAGGGCGGATCAGCGTGTCGCCATACGCGATTGCCGATCCGGTCAGCGCCAGCATTATGAACGACGACGCGGTCATCCAATGGTTCGCCCGTTCGATGAAGCCAAACCGCTTCACTTCCCTGCCACTCGGCCCTTCGGA
>CAZRNL010000325.1:0-3843 GCA_964601395.1 uncultured Silicimonas sp.
TCTCGTCCCAGGACCGCGTCATGCGGCTTGCGATCACCTCGGGGCTGTCCTGCCCCCGCGTCTCGAGCCGGTGATGAAGCTCTGCGATCGAGGGCGGCAGCAGGAAGATCGACAGCAGGTTTTGCGCGTAACGCGAGTTCTTTATTTGGGATGCGCCCTGCCAATCGATGTCGAACAGGATATCGAAGCCCGATTCCCTTGCCTCGTCGATCGGCTTCCAGGGCGAGCCATATCGGTTTCCGAAGACAGAGGCGTACTCCAGCAATTCCTCGTCCTCGATCATGCGATCGAACTCACCGTCGTCGACGAAAAAGTAGTCACGGCCATGCGCTTCGTTCGGTCTGGGTGGTCGCGTCGTCGCGGAGACCGAGAACCTGATCTCGGGATCCCATTCGCGGAGCCGCTTCGCCATGGTCGACTTGCCTGCCCCGGAAGGCGACGACAGGATGATCAGCAGTCCCCGCCGCTTCATGCAGCCTCCCCCGGTCATTCTATATTCTGAACCTGCTCGCGCATCTGGTCTATCAGCGCCTTCAGGTCAAGGCCAAGGGCCGTCAAGGCGGTGGACTGGGACTTGGAGCACAGCGTGTTGGCCTCGCGGTTGAATTCCTGCATCAGGAAATCGAACTTGCGCCCCACAGCGCCCTCCTGACGCAGCAGATCGCGCGCCGCAGCAATATGCGCCTCCAGCCGGTCGATTTCCTCGGTGATGTCGTTCTTGACCGCGATCAGGGCCAGCTCCTGGATCAGACGCGCTTCGTCGGGCACGTCTGTCACGTCGAGAAGCCGCGCCACCGCACGCTCCATGGACTGTCGGCTGGCGGCCTCGCGGTCGCCGGCGGCGCTGCGCGCCTCGGCGACAAGGCCCTCCAGCCGGTCGATCTGTCCCGCAATCACCGCGGCGATCGCCTGACCCTCGCGGGCGCGGTCGGCCTGGAACGCGTCAAGGCAGGCCTCGGCCGTCTCCAGCATCGACGCCCTCAACCCCGCGGTATCGGCCTCGGGCCCTTCCGAGGTCTCGAGCACACCCCGGATAGCGGCAATGTCGCCGGCCGAGACGTGCCGCAGTTCCAGACCTCCTGTCCGCGCCGCCGACTGTATCTCGTGCAGCACCGACACCGCATGGTGCAGGGCATCCGCATTCAGCCGGAATCCAGTGGCGGTGTCGTCGCGCGCGAGCCGCGCGCTGACGCTGACCGAGCCGCGCTGAAGTTTGGCCTGCATCCGCTTGCGCAGTTCAGGCTCCAGCCCCTCGACCCAGTCCGGAAGGCGATAACGGATGTCGAGACCCCGACCGTTGACCGAACGGATGTCGATAGTCCAGCTCCAGCCATCGCCCGCGCCTTGAGCGGCGGCGAAGCCTGTCATGGAAACCAGACGATGGGGTCCGGCCCGGGAAGCGGGTCCGTCAGTCGCGGTCATCACGTTAACCTTCCGGTAAGAATTTGGCGGCGTATCGGGCTTTTGTGTGGCAGAATTCATCAGGTGGATAAAGAGAGGTTCTGTGTCGCTGCTCTTTGGCGGTACACGAGGGGGTAACGATGATCACGAATGATGAAGGCCTCTCCGGGGCGAATGTTCTGCCGTTCCAGTCCGGCCATGGAGCGCAGATGAACCCCGCATTGGCTAAGATCGAAGCCTACTGGACCGAGGTGCGGCGCGGACGATTGGTACCCTCGCGAACAGAGATCGACCCGCGCGGCATGGAAGGCGTACTTGGGCAAGCCTTCATACTCGAACGCCTGACCACAGGGCTTGCGCGGCTGCGGATCGCGGGGTCGCACATGGCCGAGATCCTGGGCATGGAAGCCCGAGGCATGCCCTTGTCGGCTTTATTCGATGCAGCCTCGCGCGAGGCCTTGGCCGACGCGCTAGAGGCGGTGTTCGACGAGCCTGCGACAGTACGCCTATCGCTGGCTTCCTCATCGGGTTTTGGCCGACCGGAAGTCGCGGGAAACATGGTGCTTCTGCCGCTTCGGAGCGATCTCGGCGACATCACCCGCGTGCTGGGCGGCATCTCGCTCGAGGGGCCGCTCGGGCGCAGGCCGCGGCGATTTGAGATCACTGGCCAGTCGCGCACAAGCCTGATCGGGTACGCGGCGCGTCCAGGCGAGACGACGGGCTTGCAGGGAACTTTCACCACCCTCGAGCGTCGACCGACGGTCATCGAGAGTGCGTCCCGCAAACGCCGCGACCACTTGCGGCTGGTGGTGACGCCAAGCGACTGAAGCCGCAGCCATCCCGGCGAAGACTAACACATGGGTTACCTCCCTGAAAAAGCGGACTGCGATTTGGCCAAAAGGAACGCGCGGAGCAGTTGGGACCAAAAGAATCGGAACCGGCTTCAGCTGAAATTGATATATATCAATGTTTATATTCGTTAACCATGATCCCCTCAGCGAACACCGCATTGATGGGAGGGTCCAATGCTCAAGACAGCGCTACTTGCCACCGCAACAGTCCTTGTTGCCACTTTCACCGCCAACGCTGCGGAGAATAACGCCGGCGAGGCCGAGTACATGGTCGCATGTGCGGTCTGCCACGGAGAAAGCGCCAAGGGAAACGGTCCCTTTGCCTCGATGATGAACACCGAAGTTCCCGGACTGACCGGGCTAGCCGCCGCCAACGAAGGGAAGTTTCCGTTCCTTGAGGTCTTCCAGATTGTAGACGGGCGCACCGGAGTGCGTGGCCACGGAGGTGCGATGCCCATCTGGGGGGACCGGTTCACAGCGGCATCGCAAGACTTGGGACCCTACAGCTCCGAGATCGTTGCACGCGGACGCATCGCGGTACTGGTCGACTATCTGCAAGGCATCCAGGACTAGCGGGAGAGTACCCTGCCCGCTTCGTCACCAGCCTGAAACAACGGGCCCTGCATTCTTTTGCGGGGCCCGTACCCTTGAGAAATGTGCTGGCCTCAGCCGACCGCGACGTTGGCCTTATGGCTACGACGCGCCGATAGTTCCTCGGCCACAAGGAACGCCAGCTCCAGCGACTGCGACGCATTGAGCCGCGGATCGCAGGCGGTGTGGTAGCGGTCGGAGAGATCCTCTTCCGTCACCGCGCGGACCCCGCCTGTGCACTCGGTCACATCCTGCCCCGTCATCTCGAAGTGGACGCCGCCCGGAACGGTGCCTTCCGAACCGTGGATCTGGAAGAACTCGCGCACTTCCCGCAGCACGCTTTCAAAGGGCCGCGTCTTGTAGCCCGTGGCCGACTTGATCGTGTTGCCGTGCATCGGGTCACAGGTCCAGAGCACGTTGGCCCCCTCTTCACGCACCGTCTTGATCAGGCGCGGCAGGTTCTCGCCCACCTTGCCCGCGCCGAACCGAGCGATCAGCGTAAGGCGGCCCGGTTCGTTCTCTGGGTTCAGTTTCGCCATCAGCACCTTCAGATCCTCGGCGGTGGTGGTCGGTCCGCACTTCAGACCAATGGGGTTCTGAACCCCGCGCGCGAATTCGACGTGTGCGCCGTCGGGCTGACGCGTCCGGTCACCGATCCAGATCATGTGGCCAGAACCCGCCAGCCATTTGCCGGAGGTGGAATCCACCCGTGTCAGCGCCTCTTCGTACTCCAGAAGCAGCGCCTCGTGGCTGGTGTAGAAATTGACGGTGTGCAGTTCATGGTTGTTGTCGCCGGTGATCCCGGCGGCGGTCATGAAATCGAGCGTGTCCTGAATGCGGCTGGCCACGTCGCGGTACTTCTCGGCTTCCTCGCGATCGGTGAATCCCAGCGTCCAGGAATGGACGTGATGGACGTCGGCATAACCGCCGGTGGAGAAGGCGCGCAGAAGGTTCAGCGTGCCCGCCGCCTGGGTATAGGCCTGAAGCATCTTCCTCGGAT
>CAZRNL010000326.1:0-3826 GCA_964601395.1 uncultured Silicimonas sp.
AAAATATCGCGTTCTGGCGGGCTTTGGCGTAGGTCCTTTGGATGACTGGACCGACCGGCAATTCGGGCAGGTTGGATGGGGCGAACACCGGTTCATGCCGCTGCGATGGCAGCCACTCCGTTTGCCCAGCCCCGGCGCTCTGCTTAGGCCGCCACGGCAGACGGTAACATCCGGCCCAACAGCTTCTTCAGCGCATCGACATGCGATCCCGAGGGACCGGTCATGACAACGGTTGCGACGTGAAGTGTCTCTTCGGCGCCTTCACGTGCAATGGCGTAGTGGGTGCAAATCGGTTCTGGCGGTAGCTCGCCGTGATGGGGGTAGAGCAACATGACGTCCCGGCAGCCGTACAGCTGGCTATAGGCCATCAACTGATACACATCGGCCTGGCTGATGCCCTGTTTCGGGTCGTCGATGCGAGGGGCCATCCGCTTCCACTTGGTGTCGACGACGAGGACGGTTTGATCCCCGTGCCGGATGATAAGGTCCGGCTTGGTTCGAAACCGGCCCGTACCGGCTTCGAACTGGCAGTCCCGGTGGCCACCCTGCGCTGAGACACGGTATCCGCTTCCGGCCAGAGCACGGGTGACCAGTCGGGCGACGTATTGCTCGAACAAGGCATTCATCTCGAACAAGAGTGCATGGCCATCCATGGACCCTGCGCTGGTCTGCTGATGACGATCCCCCAGAAGGAGGCGCGCGAAGGAAAGAAGCTCCCGCCAACGTTGGTTTGTCCGATCCAGAGTGATCTGGTCCCATCGCAACGCAGGGACGGGAACCTCGGTCACATCCGCATAGGCGAAGCCCAGTTCGCGCAGGATACGCTGATTGTCGGCGGCCTGCGCCACGCGCTGCAAACGGGTGACGGCTGCGCGCATCACCTGGTTGAGCGCGATGTCAGAGGACAGTTCATCGTACCGACAGGCCAGCCGCTGTGGCGCGACCGCATGGCGCGAAAACTGTCGGGTGACGTCGAGCCTGCCGCGCAGGGCGGGAAGGGCGTCTGCATGATCCACATACCGGCGCGGCAGACCCATCCGCACCGCTTCCATCAGGCGGGCGCAGAACAGGCGGATCAGCAATTCGAGGATGGTATCCTTCTGCCATCCAAGCTGGGCCAGCGAGCCTGCATCGATCCGCAGATCGTGAACCACCGCGAGCATGTGGATGAGACGGCGACGCAGGGCTTCGTCAGAGGCGTCGTGTTCTCCAAGACCTTCGATCTTGGGAAGGATCTCCAGCTGACAGCCCGCTGCGGCGATCACGCCGACCACACCGCGGGCCCGCAGGCTTTTGCGGCCGTGTTCGAGCACGCCTTCGCCGCCACGACCCGCGAAGCTCGAACGCGCCGCCACGGCGGCAATCCGATCAGCCGCGGCGGTCGGGATGGTCGTGTCGTCATCCCCATAGCCGATGCGCTGCCACTCGCGGAGAGTGCGGCGGATCAATAACCGAGAAGCCGCGCGTAATCGAAGTGTTCAGAATTGGCGCTATGCCCCGCCGCAAGCCAAGCTGCTCTGCTCCCTTCAGCGAGGAGTGCGACGGAAGCGCTGCGGGCTGATCCCGGTCCAGGAGCGGAAGGCCCGCGAAAAGGCCGAAAGCTCGGAATAGCCCAGACTGAAAGCGATTTCGGTCAGCGACAGATCGCTTCTGGTCAGATAGTGGATCGCCAGTTCCTCGCGCGCGGCGCGCAGGACATCGGCGAAGGAGATGCCGTTCGCGCGCAAAAGCCGCTGGAAGGAGGCCTCCGAGAGCCTCGTCATCTTAGCCGCCTCTTGCAGGGTGGGCAAACCGTTTCGCAGGTGAACCTTGATCTCGTTGCGCAGCAGTGCCGCGAATTCCTGCGGGTCGGTGGTGGGCTGGCAGCGGCTTTCAAGGAAAGGACGCACCAGAGAGAAGAGATAGGGGTCCTGGCTTGGCATGCAGGCATCGAGGTCGGAGCGCCGGAAAGCGATCGCGTTGGTGCGGCGGCCGAACTTGACCGGGGCGCCGAAGCGGCGCTCGTGCTCGGCTGCACCATCCGGGCGTTCATGCTCGAAGCGCACCTCGAGCGGTGCCCAAGTTCGGCCCAGAGCCTCGCGGAAGACGTTGCAGAACATACCCATCGACAGCTCTGCATCCTGCCGCCGCCGCTCGATGCGCTCGTCGAAGATGCGGTAGCAGAGCCAGAGTATCCCGCAGTCCTGCACGAGGCCAAAGCTGGTCTGGCCCTGATGCGCGGGAAAGTAGGTCTCAAGGTTGCGCAGCGCGGCGGCCAGAGTGGGCGAGCTTACCGCCGCGTAGCCCAGCATGCCGAGTTGCCTTGGCATGAAGTTCTGCCCGAATTCGAGCCCCATGTTATCCTGGCCGGTCTGCCGAGCCGCCTCTTCGAACATTGCGCAGTATTGCGCGAGGTTTATCTCGTTAATCGGGCCGTCAAGATCGTCGGCCCGGATGCCGACGCGGCCAAGGATCGCCTCGACATCGCCGTTGTAGCGCCGGAACAGCTCGGCCGAACCGGTTGCTGCCGCCGACAAAACCTTGGTCGGCGTCGCGTTCGGCAAGGGTCCGAGGGATGCATTCATCAGCGGGCCATACTCCCGATAAAAAGCCTAACAGTAAGGGAGCCTGCCTGAAAGTCCAGCACAAGCCATATGCGGCAGTACCGCCGAATTATCCTGCCCGATGCCCGAAAGTTGAGCGTCGGGGCCACTGCCTGTCAAATTCCGCCGCGCCGCTGTCAAGACGGGTGCCGCGAATCGTGGATAGGGTTGTCCCAAAAGAAGACCTCAAGCAACGACCACCAACCGGGAGACGACACCATGCAGATCAACCGCAGACAGTTCTCGATGGGCGCGGCCGGCCTGTTCGGCGCGAGCGCCCTCACGCCGGGCGCGGCCTTCGCGGCGCGTGACGACCAGCTCAATATCCTGTGCTGGGAAGGCTACAACACTGACAACGTACTTGGACCTTTCCGCAGCGCGAACCCGAATGTGACGGTCCGCGCCGAAAGCGGCACCTCGGACCCAGACATGATCAACAAAATCCGGGCTGGCGAGATCAACGTCTGGGACCTGATCAACCTTAACCAGCCCTGGGCTCGCGCGATGTACCCCGACGGGTTGATCAAGCCGCTCAACAAGGAGCGGTTCATGCCATACTTCGACAAGATGCTGCCCGAGTTCACCGGCCCTTACCCGCTGGCATTCGCCGATGACGGCGAGCTGCTGGGCATGCCGCAGCGCTACGGGCCGTTCAGCTTTGTGGTGAACACCGACAAGATCTCGCGCGAGATGGCCGAGGATCAGGGTTGGAACCTGTTTCTCGATCCGGCGCTGGCCGACCGCTATGGCGTGCTGACCTATGATAACTGGAACGTGATCCACATGTGCCTGACCGCAGGGATCGACCCGTTCTCGCCGATGAGCGCGGAGCAGACGGAGAAGTTCCGTGAGGTGGCCGGGCAGATCTTTGCTAACTCGCGCCTGCGCAGCAATGACCTCGTGGCACTGAACACAGCGCTGATCAACGGCGAGATCGACGCCTACTTCACCGGGGGCACCTACACCGCCTCGCCTGCGCGCTTTGACGGCGCGACCAACATCCGCGCCATCACGCCGAACTCGGGTCCGGTCGACGGCAAGGGTGGCGTGGTCTGGATCGAGTTGACATCGGCGGTAAACAACCCCGATCCGTCGTCGATGGCCGAGGATTTCCTTGAATTCGTGCAGCAGCCCGAGATCTCCAAGGCTGTGGCCTTCGCCGAGGGCACCTACAACCCGGTCTCGCAAATGGGCGACCCGAAGACGATGGCGTTGTTCAACGCGGAGGAGCTCGACGCGATCCA
>CAZRNL010000327.1:0-3826 GCA_964601395.1 uncultured Silicimonas sp.
CGCGGCGCTTCCGATCCCCTGGTGGCGTTGCCGATCAACGCCATGCTGCCACATCGGCTTGCCCATCTGTGTGCTCTCAGCGGCGCGAGACTGATCCATATCAGCACGGACTGCGTGTTTCAGGGGATACGGGGCAATTACAAGGAAGATGATGTCTCGGATGCGACCGACCTGTATGGCAAGTCGAAATATATCGGGGAAGTGGGCGGACCGAACGCCATTACCTTGCGCACGTCCATCATCGGGCCGGAGTTGCGCGGTGCGCAGGGCTTGATCGAGTGGTTCCTCTCCCGTCAGGAGACGATCCGAGGATACAAGAACGTGATTTTCTCCGGGTTGCCGACGGTCGAACTCGCCCGCGTGATCCGGGACTTCGTTCTTCCACACAAGGAACTGAGCGGCGTGTTCCATGTTGCCGCGACGCCGATTTCAAAATTCGACCTGCTGTCGCTCGTCGCGAAGGTTTACGGCAAGAACATCATGATTGAACCGGACCATGCGGTTCGCATCGATCGCTCGCTCGATGCTTCGCGCTTTAACGCGGCAACCGGATACGTTGCGCCAGCCTGGCCGGATCTGGTCGCGATGATGCATGCCTATCACTACGGTAAGGAATAGAGATGTTTGACGACAAGGTGCTGTTGATAACGGGCGGCACGGGTTCATTCGGCCATGCCGTGCTGAATCGATTCCTCCATACGGGAGTACGCGAGATCCGTATCCTGTCGCGGGACGAGAAGAAGCAGGAGGACATGCGCATATTGCTCGCCAACGACAAGGTCAAGTTTCATATCGGCGATGTACGCGACTATGACAGCGTCGCGCAGTCGATGGCGGACGTCGATATCGTTTTTCATGCCGCCGCCCTCAAACAGGTGCCTTCATGCGAGTTCTACCCGATGGAGGCCGTGCGTACCAATGTATTGGGTACCGAAAACGTGTTGAACGCGGCCATCGCCCGCGGTGTCGGCAAAGTAATCGTGCTCAGCACCGACAAGGCGGTATATCCGATAAATGCGATGGGCATTTCCAAGGCGATGGCGGAGAAGCTGGTTATCGCGAAGACCCGCAGCGTACCGCCCGGAGGAACGGTGGTGTGTGTAACCCGCTATGGCAACGTCATGGCTTCACGCGGGTCGGTCATCCCGCTCTTCGTGGAACAGATGCAAAGCGGCAGGCCGATGACGGTGACCGATCCGCGCATGACGAGATTCCTGATGTCGCTCGAAGAGTCGGTCGATCTGGTGCTGCATGCCTTCGAGCATGCGCAGCAGGGGGATATCTTCGTGCAGAAATCGCCGGCCTCGACGGTCGGAGATCTTGCCCAGGCCATGAAGGAACTGTTCAACAGCGATACCGAGATCAAGGTGATCGGCACACGTCACGGCGAAAAGCTGTACGAAACGCTGTTGTCGCGTGAAGAGGTCGCGAATGCCGAGGAGACCGATCGCTATTTTCGTGTGCCGATGGATGTGCGCGATCTGAATTACGCGAAGTATTTCGTCGAGGGGGAGTCGAGTTTTTCCAGCACGGAAGACTATACCTCGCACAACACCAAACGCCTCGACGTGGCGCAGGTCAAGGAACTGCTGCTGAAGCTCGACTATATTCGCGGGGCGCTCGATGCTTAAGGTTATGACGATCGTGGGCACGCGACCGGAAATCATCCGCTTGTCGCGCACGATCCCGAAGCTCGACGCCCATTGCGAGCATGTGCTGATCCATACCGGACAGAACTACGACTACGAGTTGAACGAGGTGTTTTTCAATGAACTCGGGATACGCAAGCCCGACCATTTCCTCGGTGTCGGCGGCCATTCGCTCGGCGCAACGCTGGGCAGGATTCTCGCCGAAAGCGAGCGCGTCATCGCACTGGAGAAGCCCGAGGCGGTGTTGATCCTGGGTGATACGAATTCCGCCATGTCCGCGATCATGGCGCGGCGCATGAAGGTGCCGATCTATCACATGGAAGCCGGTAATCGTTCCTTCGACCGCAACGTGCCGGAGGAAACCAATCGCAGGATGATCGACCATATTTCCGACTTCAATCTGGTCTATACCGAGCATGCGCGCCGCCATCTGATCGCGGAAGGTTTCCCACATCGGCGTATCTATCTCAGCGGTTCGCCGATGCGCGAGGTGCTCGATCATTTTCGTGACCAGATCGACGCCTCGACGGTGTTGGAGCAATTGGCGTTGCAGCCTGGCGGCTATTTCGTCGCCTCCCTGCACCGTGAAGAGAACGTGGACAACAGCGCACGCCTGAAGTCGCTGCTCGCCGCCCTTAATGCGGTGGCCTCGCGGTACGATCTACCGATCGTGGTGTCCACGCACCCGCGTACCCGCAAGCGCCTGGAGGCGATCGGCGATCAAGGCATGCATGCGCGGATCCGCTTCCTGAAACCGTTCGGTTTTTTCGATTACATCAGCCTGCAGCAGAACGCGGCCTGCACCATCTCCGACAGCGGAACGATCGCCGAGGAGGCCGCCATACTCGGCTTTCCCGCCATCACCCCGCGCGACGCCATCGAGCGTCCTGAAGGACTCGATAGCGGGTGCATCGTGATGACCGGCATCGACAGCGACGTCATCCTCAGCGGCATCGAACTGGCGAGAGAGATGTTCGCCACGCGCAAGTCCACCGGCGTCCTGCCCCCCATTCCAGGCGAATACTGTGTGCCAAATACCTCCGATCGGGTCGTCAATCTGATCGTCGGCACCGCGCGCCTTTCAAATGCCTGGGACGGAATCCGCCAGAACGATCTTTGATGGTCCGTGAGAACTTGGGCGGAAATCATCACGCATGGGCGCATAGTGAACATCGTCTTCATCTCGCAGTACTTTTATCCGGAGCAATACTTCAACAACGCTGTTGCCGTCGAGTTGATCCGGCGCGGCCACAAGGTGCAGGCGATCACGTGTGTGCCCAATTACGGTCATACCGGATTCTTCGATGGCTATTCCAACACGACAAGACGCTCCGAGAACTGGAACGGGGTGAAAATCGATCGCGCCTGGACGGTCGCACGCGGTCAAAGTCGGTTTCGACTGGCGTGCAATTATCTGGTGTACCCATTCACGGCCAGTTGGACGATCTGGCGCAAGGTCCTGGGCAGGCCCGACATATCCCTTGTCTCGATGCCTTCGCCGGTTTTCCAGGCATTCGCCGGCGTTTTCCTGAAAAAACTGCGTCGTGTGCCCTGCGTTTATTGGGTGCAGGACATGTGGCCGGAAACCGCCATCCATACGCTCAAGCTGCGCAATCCGGTCATCGTGCGCACCTTGACCTGGCTATGCGCCTGGCTGTTTCGCCAGGCGGACTGCGTGTTGGTTCAAAGCGCCGGCTTCATTCCGTTGATCCGTCGTTTCGGTGTGCCCGACGAGCGTATCCGTTTCCTGCCGAATACCGCGCGCCCGATCTATCGTCCAGTATCGCCGGCCGAGGCGCCCGAGGAGGCGCGCATGGTGCCGCAATCCGGCTTTCGACTGGTGTTTGCCGGCAATGTCGGCGAAAGCCAGGATTTCGATACTTTGATGGAAGCCGCGCGTATTCTCAAGCCGCATGCGGATATCACCTGGGTGGTCATCGGTTCGGGGCGGGGTCTCGATCGGGCGAAGGCGCAGGTGAGCCGCTACGGCCTCGAGTCCAGGGTATTGTTTCTCGGTCGCCATCCGGAGGAGCGGATGCCGTATTTTTTTTCGCATGCGGATGCCATGCTGGTCAGTCTTCAGGACACGCCGATCTTTGCCTTGACCATCCCGTCCAAATTGCAAAGCTACCTGGCCTGCGGCAAGCCCGTGATCGCATCGATTGCGGGGGAGGGCG
>CAZRNL010000328.1:0-3817 GCA_964601395.1 uncultured Silicimonas sp.
TCCGGTATTTGTCTGGAATATGGATAGTTATCCTGGCTGCCTGCGGTACGTTACGAGAGCGTGGATTTTATTTTTCATTCCTTTTTTCGCAGGCGCACTCCTGGCAAAAGCAACAGCGACCAAATTCCTAAATATTGACGAATCCTTCGCTTGTCATTTACCAAGTTGGACTGGGTATAGGGAGAGATCTTCATATCTGCCACTGCCAATCGATCGCCCCGGTTCAGCGAAGGCGAGCGCTTCGCAGCTCGACAACCGAAGGACTAGAATTATCGGCTTATTGGGAAATACGGAACAAGCGTGGTTTGACAAATATTTCTTAACGTTCTATCGGCAAGCCAGCATTGCGGATTTGAAGATCGTCATTGCGTCTTCGAGGCCGATCCGATTGGCGCTGCCACCTCTTCACACTGTTGAAATGATTGTTCCTTGGCCAGCGGAAATGACTGACGAAGTGTTCGACTCTTTGGATTTTCTGCTCGTTCCGCTATCAACCGCACGCTTGATCTACAGCTCGCCGTCCAAGATCGTCGAAGCCTATGCCCGAGGGCTGCAGCCAGTCGTTTTTGCGGATATCGCCGCCTGGGAGGCCAACCGCTCTAGGCTGGTGTACCGGCGTTGTATCCATGTCACGGAGCTGTGGGCTGGGCATCAGGGTTATCCACGGGAGGAGCTGATTGCCTATTCGCGCATATGGACAGAGTCATTCGAGCGGCATTTCCGCTTCGATAGCCCGACTTTGTTGGACGAAACAGCCCGGGTCCCTTACGAGACCTAGGCCCTGCTGGAGGTCAGCGGTGGTGTTGAGGGCGGTTGCATGGCGAAGATGATCGTTCCATTTTTTCGTCCCTCGATCGGTGACGACGAGATCGCGGCCGTCACCGAATGCCTGCGTTCGGGCTGGCTGACGACTGGTCCCAAGACGATCGCCTTCGAGACCGCTTTTGCCGAGGCCGTGGGCGGTAGCGTCCAGGCAATCGCCGTCAATTCGGCGACGGCAGCTCTGCATCTCGGGCTCGAGGCACTCGGCGTGGAACCAGGCGACGAGGTGATCGTGCCGACGCTCACCTTCACCGCGACGGCCGAAGTGGTTCGCTATCTCGGCGGGATACCGATCCTGGCGGATATCGATGCAAACACGTTCTGCATTACGGTCGACGCGATCGAGAGCCTGATCACGGCGCGGACGAAGGCGATCATGCCCGTGCATTTCGCCGGGCGGATGTGTGACATGACGGGCATTCGGGGGCTGGCGGATCGGCATGGCATCAGGGTTCTCGACGACGCGGCGCATGCCTGGCCGGCCCAGCACCAGGGAAAGTCGGTCGGCAACAGCGGTGCCGATGCCACGGCCTTCAGCTTCTATGCCAACAAGACGATGACGACCGGCGAGGGCGGTATGCTGGTGACGGCGGATGACGCCATCGCAGCACGTGCTCGGGTCATGCGCTTGCACGGGATCGACAGGGACGTCTTCAATCGCTTCACCGATCCACGAGCCGGCTGGCTCTATGACGTCGTGGCGCCCGGGTTCAAGTACAATCTCAGTGACGTGGCGGCCGCCCTGGGCCTTGTCCAGCTGGGTCGGTGCGATGCGTTTCTGCGTGCCCGACGGGAACGCGTGGCCCGTTATGATGAGGCGTTCGCCGACCTTCCGGTGATTCTGCCACCACGTGCAGCACCGGGTGACGAGCATTCCTGGCATCTTTATATTCTGCAGCTTCGCGCCGACGCCCCTCTAGCGCGGGACGACTTCATCAATTCGCTGAAGGCCGAGGGGATTGGAATTTCGGTCCATTATCGGCCGTTGCACCAGATGACGGTCTGGCGTCCCTTTGCAGAAGGGCGATCGTTTCCCGAGGCGGATCTGGTCTTCAGCCGGTGCGTGTCCCTGCCGCTCTTCATGGCGATGACGGATGCGGAGCAGGACCGCGTGATCGAGGTCGTGCGTGCCGTCCTGAGATGAGAGCCGCAAGCACGCTCGATGGATCGGGCCTCGAGCCATGGTCGTTATCGTACCGAATCGTCAAGCGCTGTTTCGATCTTCTCGTTGCGGCCTTGGCCCTGATCTTGACGAGCCCCATCCTGCTGGGTGCCGCGTTGGGCATTCGGCTGACGTCGGCGGGGCCGATTTTCTACCGAGCTCGTCGTGCGGGGCTCAATGGGCGTCCTTTTGCGATGTTGAAGTTCCGTACGATGCATGTCGGTGCCGATCGGGCGGGGCCTATCACAGCGCCGGGGGATGCTCGCGTTTTCGGGTTCGGCGGGCTTCTTCGCAGACTGAAGATCGACGAACTGCCCCAGTTCTGGAATATTCTCATCGGCGACATGTCGGTTGTCGGGCCGAGGCCGGAAGATCCGGGGATCGTCGATCGGGACTATACGCCCTGGATGCGCGAGACCCTTCTGGTGCGACCCGGCGTGACGAGCCCTGGGGCGATCTATGGCTATGTTTATGGGGATGCGTTGCTCGATGCGGAGAACGTTGAAACGGCGTATGTGGACATGCTGCTCAGACCCAAGCTCGCGCTCGAGCGGGCCTATCTGGAACGGGCCAATTTTTGGAGTGATTGTTACTACATGGTTCTGACGGCGCTCGCGATTGTCGCCAGCGTCGGAGGCCGAACCGTCAGTCTGCCAAGCAAGGATACAGAACGCGCGCAGAAGTGGGCGCCCGAAGCGCCGTACCCGTGATTCTAAGGCAAGGCACGAGCATAGCGGCACAGGCGGCGGCTTCCGCGCTCTTCCATTCCCTCGAAGCTGAAGCCGCGGCTTTCGTAGAAGCGCCGCACCGAATCGTTATCGGCGGAATCGGTGGTGAGATAGACCGATGTGCTTCCTGCTGTCGAAGCGGCCTTGATGAACTCCTCGAGCAAGCGCCCACCGATACCCCTGCCTTCGCTTGCGACAGCGATCGACGATAGTTCCGTTGCGTCAAAAGGTACGGGAAGTTCAGTCGCTACACGTCGCACGTTTCGGAGGATCTCGGGGAGAAGCGATGGCGAGCGGATAAGTGCCATCGCGGTGCTTCGCCAAAGCTGCCGACGACGGCGGCGGAAGAACACATAGAACTGCGAAGGATCCTGAAAGCCTGTTACGAAGCCTGCAAGGTCGCCAGCCTTTTCGACTTCCGCCACGAGTGCAATGTGTTTTGGGAAATCAAGAACCGCCGAGTAATAGCCCTCGATGAAACGATCGCCCATCCGTGTCAGGAAGAATCTCGGAAATGCAGCTTGATGAATACGGACAACCTCGCCGATGTCCAAGCGCGTCATTTGTCTGAAGCGGATGTCAGAATCCAAATTTCAAGCCAAATTTTAGAGGTTGATCGATTAGGAGCGACCCACAGTCTTGCTTATGCAGCAATCATCCGGCCGCTGGCGGCAACGGCACGGTTGCTCCGGAGCCAGTCAAGCGTGTTGACGATACCATCTTCGAGCTCGATGCGCGGCTGCCAGCCGGTGGCGGCGAGGCGGGTGATGTCGAGGAGCTTTTGCGGCGTGCCGTCGGGCTTGCTCGGATCGAAGACGAGCTCGCCCCGGTAGCCGGTAGCGTAGGCGATGCGGCGGGCGAGGTCTGAGATGGTCAGGTCCTGGCCGGTGCCGACATTGATCGCCGTGGCGTCGTCGTAGTGCCGGAGCAGGTGGACGCAGGCGTCAGCCAGGTCGTCGACGTGCAGGAACTCGCGGCGCGGCGTGCAGGTGCCCCAGATGGTGATGGTGGGAGCCTCCGACTCGGCCGCTTCGGCGAAGCGCCGGATCAGGGCCGGCAGGACGTGGCTGGTCTCGGGGTCGAAATTGTCGAAGGGGCCGTAGAG
>CAZRNL010000329.1:0-3807 GCA_964601395.1 uncultured Silicimonas sp.
AGGAAGGCACCTATCCTCTGCCGGAAGCGCAGCTGGACCGGTTCCTGGTGCAGATCGACGTGCCCTACCCCGACCGGGCGACCGAGCGCGACATCCTGATGGCCACGACGGGCATAGCAGAGGCAAAATCGACCCAGGTGTTCACGCCCGCCGAATTGATCGCAGCGCAGGCGCTTGTACGCCGTATGCCCGTCGGAGATTCGGTGGTCGAGTTGATCCTCGATCTGGTGCGGGCCTGTCGTCCCGACGAACCGGGCGCGCTGGATATCGTGCGCGACAACGTCGGCTGGGGCCCCGGTCCTCGCGCGGCACAGGCGCTGATGCTGACGGTTCGCGCCAGGGCGCTGCTGGAAGGTCGCCTGGCGCCTTCGAGCGAAGATGTCGCCGCGCTCGCCACTCCGGTGCTCACCCACCGCATGGCGCTGACCTTCGCCGCGCGTGCGCGCGGCCTGTCGCTGCAGGACGTGATCGACGCCGTTGCCGAGAGTGTGACACGCAGCCGGGCGGCCGCGTGAGAGATCCCGCTGTCCTCAGACAGGAGGCCGAGGCCCTTGCCGGACCGCTTCCGCCGCTTCTGGCGGCGGCAGAGCATCTGGCGGCATCGGTTATTCCAGGACAGCACGGGCGGCGGCGTGTGGGACAGGGAGACGAATTCTGGCAGTACCGTCCCAGCCACGCAGGTGACGAGGCCCGGATGATCGACTGGCGGCGGTCGGCTCGGTCCGACGACGCACTTTTCGTGCGCGAGAAGGAATGGCAGGCGGCGCAATCGGTGATGATCTGGCTGGACATGGGCCAGTCCATGCAATTCGCATCTACCCCCAAGTTGCCGTCCAAGGCCGACGATGCGCGGCGTCTGGCGCTTGCGCTTGCCGTGCTTCTGATCCGGGGTGGTGAACGGGTCGGCCTCACCAACCTTGGCCTGCCGCCACGCTCGGGCGATCTGCAACTTCTGCGGTTGACCACAATCTTCGCCGAAGGCGCGGAGGAAGCCGATTACGCGGCTCCCGAGCTGCGTGGAGCGCCCGCGCGGTCACGCGCCGTTTTCGTCTCGGATTACATGGGCGACATTGCTCCGGTACGGGCGGCGCTGACCAGTGCCGCCGACCGCGGTATCTCGGGAGCGTTGCTGCAGGTTCTCGACCCCGCGGAAGAGGCCTTTCCCTTCGATGGCCGAACAATCTTCGAATCGATGGGCGGGACGTTGCGGCACGAGACCCTGAAGGCCGGCGACCTGCGCGACCGTTATCTCGGTCGCCTCGCCGAAAGAAAGGCCGAACTGACGGCGCTGACTCGGGCAACCGGCTGGCAGTACCACCTCCACCACACCGGAACCCCGGCCACAGCGGCACTTCTGTGGCTTTATACTGCGCTGGAGCGCGTGCACTGATGTGGACAATCGGTCCCATAGGCTTCACCGCGCCCTGGTTGCTCCTGGGTCTGATCGCACTTCCGATCCTCTGGATTCTGCTGCGCGCCGTGCCGCCTGCTCCGATCCGAAGACGCTTTCCGGGTGTGGCGCTGCTTCTGGGTCTGACCGATGACGAGACGCAGACCGACCGAACGCCCTGGTGGCTGCTGCTTCTGAGGATGATGGCGATTGCCGCCGCCATCGTCGGTTTCGCAGGGCCGGTTCTCAATCCACAACCCGAGGATGCCGGCAGCGGGCCACTTCTGGTGTTGATGGACGGAACCTGGGCGGACGCGCCCGACTGGACGCGCCGGATGGAGAGAGTTGGCGCTGTTCTGGACGCTGCAGCGCAGACAGGGCGGGAAACCGCAGTAGTTACGCTGACCGATCTGCCGCCCGGCACAGACCTGCCGTTTCGTGCGGCAGGAGCGTGGGCACCGCAGTTGCCCGGCATCCAGCCCAGAGCATGGGCGCCGGACGGCACTGCCGCTACTGGTTGGGCCGAAAGCCTTGAGGGTCAGTTCGACACGTTCTGGATGTCGGACGGGCTGGCCTATGACTGGCGGAGCGACGTGCTGGACGCGTTGCAGGACCGTGGGACTGTCACGGTGTTCGAAGCTGCCGCGCCTGTTGTGGCGTTGCGGCCCGCCCGGTTCGTCGATGGTACAATCCGGGTCGCAGCCACGCGAAGTCGCAATGGCTCGCCGCAATCGGTCAACATCGACGCCCACGGGCTTGATCCGGCGGGTACGCCTCGCCGGTTGGCCACCGTGGGCCTGACGTTCGCCCCGAGCGAGACCGACGCCGAGGCCGAGCTTTCGCTTCCTGCGGAGCTTCGCAATCGCGTCACCCGGTTCGAGATCACCGGAACGCGCTCCGCAGGTGCGGTCAGTCTGGCTGACGACAGCCTCCAGCGCCGCGAAATCGCGATCATCGCGGCGCGGGATGAGCGCGAAGGGCTTCGGCTGCTGTCTCCGACGCATTATCTGGAGCAGGCGCTGGAACCCAATGCCGACCTGATCCATGGAACAATCAGCGATATCGTTCTGGCGAACCCCGATGTCATCGTCCTGGCGGACGTGGTGGCGCTGGGCGGCGATGAGCCGGAGGCATTGGAAGACTGGGTCAGGAATGGCGGCTTGTTGCTGCGCTTCGCAGGTCCGCGCCTGGCGGCGTCAGACATGGGGCGCGAAGCCGAGGACGTGCTGATGCCGGTCCGCCTGCGGGTGGGTGGCAGGACAGTCGGCGGCGCGATGAGCTGGGGAGAGCCGAAAACACTGCGCAACTTCGCGCCCGAAAGCCCGTTCTTCGGTCTTGCGGTTCCGCCGGACGTGACCGTGTCAAGCCAGGTCATGGCACAGCCCGATCCGACACTGGCCGAGCGTACGATTGCTACCCTGGTGGACGGCACGCCGATGGTGACGCGCAAGCGCCTCGACGCGGGACAGGTCGTATTGTTCCATGTCACCGCGAACGCCGAGTGGTCGACGCTGCCCCTGTCCGGGCTTTTCGTGCAGATGCTCGAGAGGCTGTCGGTCACGACCAGACTTTCGACCATAACCGCCGAAGACCTGGTAGGAACGGTCTGGACACCGGATCAGGTCTTGTCGGCCTTCGGCGAGGTTGAGGATGCGGGGAACCTGCCCGGGGTTCAGGGCGAAAGATTGGCCTCCGAGCCTCCGGGGCCGGATCTTCCTCCCGGACTTTACGCCGGTGACGAGAGGCGGATTGCCCTGAACGTCGTCGATGACGACACCGTCCTGCAGCCCACGGACTGGCCGGGTGACGTTCCTGTCGAAGGGTTCCAGATCTCCGAGGATACGCCGTTGGCCGGGCTCCTGCTCAGTCTCGCGCTTCTTGGGCTGATGGTCGATATCCTGGCCACCCTCTGGCTTTCGGGCCGTCTGAGGGGCGGCAGCGGAATGACCGCCGTGATTGGAGTGTTGGGCCTGCTCGTTCTGGCCGCGCCCCAGGCGCGCGCGCAAGACGGTGAGAATATCGAAAAGACCCTCGCCGCAGCTTCAGAGGTGACCCTTGGCTATGTTGTCACCGGGAATCCCGGCGTCGACAGCGTGTCCGAGGCAGGTCTTCGGGGGCTTTCCAATGTCCTTTTCCGTCGCACCTCGATCGAACCTGCCGAACCAGTCGGTGTGGACCTCGAGATGGACGAATTGTCGGTCTATCCGTTCCTTTACTGGGCGATCACGACGGATCAGCCGCGCCCCTCGTCCGAAGCCTATGCCCGGCTCAACAGGTATCTCCGGGGGGGTGGACTGATCCTGTTCGACACACGCGACGCCAACACATCGGGCTTCAGCACCACATCGCCCAATGGGCGCAAGCTTCAGGAACTCGCCTTGCCGTTGGACGTTCCGCCGCTGGAGCAGATCCCGGCC
>CAZRNL010000330.1:0-3800 GCA_964601395.1 uncultured Silicimonas sp.
TGGTCTACGGGTTCCTGAACTACAAGACACACGCCAAGATCTCGACCGTGGTGCGGCGCGAGGGGGGCGAACTGGTCACCTATACCCACTTCGGGACCGGCAACTATCACCCGATCACGGCGCGGATCTATACTGACCTCAGCCTGTTCACCTGCGATGCGGCGCTGGGACGCGATGCGACCAAGGTGTTCAACTATCTCTCCGGCTATGCCCAGCCCGAGGGGATGGAGAACCTGTCGATTTCGCCGTTGACGCTGAAGGACACGCTTCTGAGACGCATCGCCGAGGAGGCCGAGCATGCGCTCGCCGGGCGGCCGGGCGCGATCTGGGCGAAGATGAATTCGGTGATCGACCCCGACGTGATCGACGCGCTGTACCTCGCCAGTCAGGCGGGCGTGAAGATCAGCCTTGTGATCCGCGGCATCTGCGGCTTGCGTCCGGGCATCGCGGGCTTGTCCGAGAACATCCGCGTGAAGTCCATCGTTGGCCGGTTCCTGGAACATTCGCGGATCGTCTGCTTCGGCGGAGGCCACGGCCTGCCGCACAAGAAGGCGCGGGTCTATATCTCTTCAGCCGACTGGATGGGACGAAACCTGGTGCGCCGCGTCGAGACGCTGGTGGAATGCACCAACCCTACGGTGAAGGCGCAGATCGTCAGCCAGATCATGGCTGCCAACATGGCGGACGTGGCGCAGAGCTGGATCATGGCGCCCGACGGTTCGTTCCACCGCCCGCTCGTTCCCGAAGGCGAAACACCGTTCAACTGCCACCGCTTCTTCATGGAGAACCCGTCGCTGTCGGGGCGCGGATCGGCTGGCGCGGGCGACGTTCCCGAACTGACGCACGGCACCGACTGAAGCACTCGACCCCGGTGAAGTGACGCGCGATACTGCCTGTCGTCCGGACAGACAAAGAGAATCGAGCCCATGACGTCCCTGCTGATCGCCGTCACAGGTATTGCGATCCACTTCGCGTTCGTGGTCGTCTTCACGATGCGGGCGCTGCTGCGGCCGTATCGGCAGCCGTCTTCGCGGATCGCGTGGATCTTCGTGATCCTGACCCTGCCCGTGCTCGGTATCGTCGCCTATGTGCTGTTCGGCGAGACCAACATCGGGCTCAAGCGCATCGCGACCTACAAGCGGGTGACGGCGAGCGTCAGGGCGGCGGCTCCACGCCTGCCGCTGGCGGCGACGCGCAACACGCACCTGTTCCGCACCGGGCATTCGATCAGCGGTTTCAACCCGACAGCGGGGAATGCCGCCCGACTGCTTCCCGATGGCAACGCGGCAATCGACGCGATCGTGGCGGACATCGACGCCGCCCGCGAGGACGTCCACCTGATGTTCTACATCTGGTTCGCGGACAAGAACGGGCTGAAGGTCGCCGATGCCGCCTGCCGCGCCGCCGGACGCGGCGTCGCAGTCCGGGCGATGGTCGATGACCTCGGGTCGCGCAAGCTGATCGGGTCGACCCACTGGCGCCGCATGGAGGGCCAGGGTGTCCGGCTGGCGCGCGCGCTGCCCGTCGATCATCCGTTGTTGCATCCGATCCGGGGTCGGGTCGACCTGCGCAATCACCGCAAGCTGGTCGTGATCGACGGCCGGATCACCTATGCCGGCAGCCAGAATTGCGTAGATCCGGAGTTCCAGCTGAAGGCGAAGTTCGCGCCTTGGGTGGACCTGCTGGTGCGGTTCGAGGGACCGGTGGCTCTGCAGAACCAGCAGTTGTTCGCCGAGGACTGGACCGTCCACACCGGCGAGGATCTGACGGGCTTGCTGGGCCGGATTCCGGCGGCGGTCGAAACTCCGGGCGTCATCGCCCAGGCCGTGGGCACCGGGCCAACAGTGCGCCCGACAGCCATGCCGGAGCTGTTCGAGGTGCTGATCCACGCCGCGCGGGAAGCGCTGGTCATCACCACGCCCTACTACGTGCCGACCGAGGCGATGCAATCGGCGATCTGCGCGACCGCAAGGCGCGGTGTCGCGACCTGCCTGACGGTTCCGGCGCGCAGCGATTCGTCCGTGGTCGCCACCGCCAGCCGAAGCTACTATCCCGAGCTTCTGGCGGCCGGGGTGCGCGTCTTCGAATTCGAACAGGGCTTGCTGCACACGAAATCGCTGACGCTCGACGGCGAGATTTCCCTTATCGGGTCGGCAAACCTGGACCAGCGCAGTTTCGATCTGAACTACGAAAACAACGTCCTGATCGAGAGCCGGGACCTGACGCGCAGGCTTCGGGCCTTGCAGGAATCCTACATCGGAGCATCGACCGAGGTGCTTCCCGAAGTGGTCGCCCGCTGGGGAGTGCTCCGGCGCGCGCGCAACAACGCGGTGGCGATGATGGGTCCGGTTCTGTAGCCGGAATCGCTGCGTCACGGGCGTTCCCCGCGGCATTGACCCACGGCGGCCCTCTGTGCATTGTCCCCCCGCAACCTGCGGGGGGACGTGCATGGACGGAAGCGGCGACACCGCCACGACCGAGGATTGGGGTCCGTTCGGACGTCCGCTGTTCGACGATCCGTCGGCGCGCGACCTGTCGCGCGTGGGCGTCGTCGACGTCGGATCGAACTCGGTCCGACTTGTCGTGTTCGACGGTGCGGCACGGTCGCCCGCCTATTTCTTCAACGAGAAGGTGATGGCCGGCCTCGGCGCAGGTCTGGCCGAAACGGGCCGGCTGAACCCCGAAGGCAAGCTGCGCGCCATGTCGGCTCTGAAACGGTTTCAGCTTCTTGCGGAAGCGATGGGAATAACCCCGTTGACGGCTGTGGCCACGGCGGCGGTGCGGGAGGCGGAGGACGGCCCCGCGTTCCGGGAGGACGTTTTCCGCGAGACCGGCCTGCGCCTTTGGGTCATCGACGGTATCGAAGAGGCCCGCCTGTCCGCGCAGGGTGTTCTTCTGGGCTGGCCCGGCGCCTATGGCCTTGTCTGCGACATCGGCGGCTCGTCGATGGAATTGGCCGAGCTTAGCGACGGCCGCGTCGGCCGATGCATTTCGTCGAAACTGGGGCCGCAACGGCTGAAGACGGTGAAAGGCGGCAAGAAGGGTCTGAAGCAGCATCTGAAGGCCGAAATGACAAAGCTGGCCGATGCGATGGGCCCGCAGCCGCACCGCCTGTTCCTGGTCGGCGGCTCTTGGCGCGCGATTGCCCGAATCGACATCGAGCGACGCGGCTATCCGCTGGCGGTGCTGCACGAATACCGGATGAGCCGGAAGTCGGTGCATGACACGATCGAGTATATCGAGGACACCGACATCGAGGATTTGCGGCTTCGGACGGGTCTCGGCGAAAGCCGGATGGATCTGGTCCCGCTCGCGGCGCAAGTGCTCAAGCACCTGATCGCCACCTTCAAACCGCACGATATTGCGATCTCGAGCTACGGCATCCGCGAGGGGATGCTCTACGAGCAGATGCCACAGCGGGTGCGCGACCGTGATCCGCTGATCGAGGCCTGCCGGTTCGCCGAAACCAAGGACGCCCGGATGCCGGGCTTCGGAAAACGGCTCTATGATTTCGTCCTGCCCTTGTTCACCGCACGGGGCAGCCCCGAGCACCGCCTGATCAAGGCAGCCTGCCTGATGCACGATGTCAGCTGGCGCGCGCATCCGGATTACCGCCACGAGGTGTGTTTCGACGAGGTGACGCGGGCGAACCTCGGCGGTATGAACCACGAGGAACGGATCTTCCTCGGGGTGGCGCTGCTGCACCGTTACAAGAACACGCGCGAAGGTTCGCCGTTTCACGACCTGTTCCGCCTTCTGAGCGAGGCAGAACTGAAGAAAGCCGAGATCCTGGGCAAGGC
>CAZRNL010000331.1:0-3799 GCA_964601395.1 uncultured Silicimonas sp.
ATCCACGGTGTAATGAACACCGACAACATGGCCATCTCGGGCGAGACGATCGACTACGGCCCCTGTGCCTTCATGGACGCATACCACCCGATGCGCGTCTTCTCGTCGATTGACCACCACGGCCGCTACGCATTCTCTCGCCAGCCTGATGTGGCGATGTGGAACTTGGCGCAGCTTGCCTCGTCTCTGGTGCCGCTGATCGGAGAGGTCGAGCCAGCACAGGGTGCGCTGGATCGCTTTCCGGACATTTTCCAGGCCGCGTGGCTCGATGTCTTCCGCGCCAAGATCGGCCTGAAGAACAAGGAAGACGGTGACGCCGCGCTAATCCACCGCCTGCTTGATGTGATGGCGGATGGACAGGCCGATTTCACTAACGCGTTCCGCGCGCTCGGCACCAGGGCGGCGGCAGACGAATTCGCGAACCGCGACGAGTTTGAAACCTGGCAGCAGGACTGGCGCACACGGCTGGCGACCGAGGGTGCGACGCCGGAGTCCCGGCTGGACGCAATGCACGCCGTCAACCCTTCGTTGATTCCGCGCACTCATCGCATCGAGGCCGCTATCGTAGCGGCGACAGCAAAAGATTTCGGACCCTTCCAGCGCCTCGGTCAGGCCCTTGCGTCGCCTTTCGACGAACCGGGCGATTTCGAGGATCTGACCCGCCCGCCTACCGAGGAAGAAATCGTGCCTCAGACCTTCTGCGGCACCTGAACCGGACGGTTGATCAGGACAAGTCCTGCCGTCACAAGTGCCAGCGCCAGAAGGATCGCCAGCGTTACCTTCTCTTCCAGAAGCCACCAGCCAAACAGGACTCCGAAGATGGGCGAGAGAGACGAGAACGCCGCCACGCTGGCTGCCGGGTAGATCGTCAGAAGCCAGAACCACAACGCAAATCCCAGCGTCACGACCACCACGATCTGAAATGCGAGTCCCCAGAGGTGAATCGGTTGCAGGTCGCGGATAAGTGGACCGAACAATGGTGCGGCAAGGAACAGGAGCGGAGCCGATACCGTGACCTGCCAAAGAAGTTGCCGGTCAGGCGCCACACCGCGAAGCCCGGTCTTCGCTACGACGGCGATACCGGCCCAGGCGACAGCCGCCATCAGAGCCATGACGTCTCCCACAAGCGAGGCCTCCCCAGCCGACGTGCGCCAGAAAATCGCGATGGCCACGCCGGCGAAGGCCAGGACCTGTCCAGCCGCCTTGAGCCTCGTGATGCGCTCTCCGGGGATCAGGAAATGCGCCAGAAACGCGAGCCAGAGCGGCATGGTGTAGAAGAGCACGCTGGCTCTCGATACCGTGGTCAGGTCGAGCGCGGTGAAAATGAGGATGAACTCCCCCGCGAACAGGGCGCCTATCAGAATTCCTGCCGGAAGATCGGCGCGTCGCAGGCCCAGTGCGCGGCCACGCAGGAGAAACAGGAGTGCAAGGCAGAGGATCGCTCCGGCTGACCGCAAGCCGGCGAAGAACACGGGTTGAAGACCCGCATTGACGAGCTGGATAACTACCTGGTTGAAGCCGAAAAGAGCCGACATGCTGATCAGTGCCAATGCTCCCGTCGCATCGATCTGGTCTTTCTGTGGCATCGATTTCTCCGGGGACAGAGCTTGGTTGCAGAACCGTCCGCCCGCAGTAGTCCGGGACGCTCGGCAAGGCAATGTCGGGACCTGGCCCTATTACTGCGAAGCGGCGAGCCAGATAGGTACTCGGTTGTCCGCGCGGGCGTAAGATGCTCTCTGGCCGGTTGTGGTCAACTTTGTTACTCCCCCAACGATCTCTCGGCACGAAAGCGCACAATGACCGATTTCCTTGTCTATGACGTATTCGCCGACCGGGTATTCGCCGGGAACCAACTTGCCGTGATCCCGGATGCTCGCGGACTGTCCGAGGCGCAGTTGCCCGTGATCGCGCGCGAGTTCAATTTCTCGGAAACGACGTTCATCTTTCCTCCGGACGAGCCGTCCCATACCGCGCGTGTGCGCATTTTTACGCCTGCTTCCGAGTTGCCTTTCGCCGGTCACCCCATAGTCGGAACGGCGGTTGCACTTTCCGACCTTGGACAGGCCGGGAGCGAGATGGTGCTGGAATTGGGTGTGGGACCGATACCGGTGACGGTCAGCGGCAACCATGCGCGATTCGTGACCCGTATCCCCTTGGCTGCCGAAACCGGACCTTTGCCCGAAGCCGTCGCCGCCTGCATAGGCCTGACAGCGGACGCGATCCGTTCCGACCGTCATGCACCGGTTCTGGCGGGCCTCGGAACAAACTTCGTGCTCGCGGAACTGGCGGATGAATCCGCTCTGGCAAACGCCCGGCCGGACACCGAGGCGTTCCGAAAGATTGCCGGCAGTGCTTCCGACGATCTGGCGATGCTTTATGTCTACCTGCGTGACGGCGACACCATACGCGCGCGCATGTTCGGCCCCTTGGCCGGCGTGCCTGAAGATCCGGCAACCGGCGGAGCCGCCGCAGCCCTGGCGGCATGGCTCGGTCGGCTGGACGGACGCTCGGCCCGTTTCGCCATCGCACAAGGCATCGAGATGGGGCGTCCGAGCCGGATCGAAGCGGTCGTCACCGTTGAAGACGGCGCGCCAGTTGCGGTTGCAATCGCAGGAACGGCGGTCAAGGTAATGGAAGGCCGCCTGACGCTCTGAGGATTTTCCCGCGTCCCTGGATGCCCTAAGACCGAAACCCTGAGGGGGACACAGATGGCCGATACCATAATCGAGCGTTGCGAGGCTCAGGGCCTCAGGCTGACCGAACAGAGGCGCACCATCGCCTCGGTGCTCGAGGCCGCCGACGATCACCCGGACGTCGAGGAACTCTACGCACGCGCCAGCGCCGTGGACCCGCGCATTTCGCTGGCCACAGTCTACAGGACAGTCAAATTGTTCGAGGAATCGGGGATTCTGGAGAAGCTCGACTTCCGCGATGGCCGCGCGCGCTACGAGGACGCCGACAGGGATCACCATGATCACCTGATAGACCTTCATTCGGGTGAAGTGATCGAGTTCGTCGACGCGGAGATCGAGGAACTTCAGGAGCGTATCGCGCGAAAGCTGGGTTACGAACTGAAGGGCCACAGACTCGAGCTTTACGCGGTACCGCTGAAATCGCGATGATGGAAAACGCCCTCGCCTGTCCCCAGTATGTCCGGTGAAGAAGAACATGACCCCGATCGACACCCCGGCAACCGAAGATCACGCGGACATACCCGACATCGTTTCGGTTTTTCTCGATGGCTCCGGACATGGCCGCCCACTTGAACCGGGTGAATGGAACGCTCTGCCTGCAGAGGGCGAGCGGCAAGGTTTCGTCTGGCTGCACCTCAGAAGCGGGGCTTCGGAAACGCTTTCGGTCCTGGCCGGCATTGAACTCGACGCTACCGTGATCGAGGCCCTGACCGCCGAAGAAACGCGACCAAGGTGTACCGTGCACGAAGATGGCCTGCTTCTGAACCTTCGAGGCGTCAATCTCAATCCGGGGGCCGAGCTTGAAGACATGGTTTCTGTCCGCTTCTGGATCACATCGCGGCGCGTCATCGGCGTTTGGGTGCGCCCGCTTTTTGCCATAGACGATCTGCGCGCAGCCATCCGCCGAGGTGTCGCACCGGTCTCGCCGGGGGATTTCGTCTCGAAACTGGCCCTGCGGCCTGCGGTCCCCTGCTCCATCGCTTCGCAAAAGGCGACGGCGCCCACGCCATAGTGGGAATCCTTGACAACCGCATAGCCGATCTTCAGCGTGGTCTGGCCTGCGGCGGGAACCGCGGCCGCGCCGAGCAGGCAGGCGGCGGCCAGCG
>CAZRNL010000332.1:0-3793 GCA_964601395.1 uncultured Silicimonas sp.
GCGTGACGCAATCGGGAGCGGCATTGCAGGAGGCCGAGATCAACGCCCGCGCCGCCACCAGACTGTCCCAAGAAGGTTTTGCCTCGGAAACACGGGTAGCGGCAACAAGCGCCGCGGTCGAAGCCGCTCGCGCTGCCGTACAATCCGCCGAGGCCGCGATCGCAAGGGCGCGGAACGATCTGGAAGATCTCGAGATACGCGCGCCATTCGCGGGGCTTCTCGAATCGGACACCGCCGAGTTGGGCTCGCTGCTGCAACCCGGCTCACTTTGCGCGACCATTATCCAGCTCGACCCGATCCGCCTTGTGGGTTTCGTGCCCGAAACGATGGTTGATCGCGTCGAGGTCGGCGCCACCGCCGGCGCCCGCCTGGCCTCGGGGCGCGAGGTACTGGGAAAGGTCACTTTCCTCAGCCGGTCCGCCGACCCCGCGACGCGTACGTTCCGGGTCGATGTCGAAGTGCCGAACGCGGATCTTTCGATCCGGGACGGTCAGACTGCCGAGATCGCAATCCAATCGGAAGGTCAGACAGCGCATTTTCTGCCTCAGTCCGCCCTGACGCTGGACGACGACGGTCGCCTTGGCGTGCGCCTTGTGGAGGGTGACAAGGCCGTTTTTGCCCCTGTCAGCGTAATCCGGGACACAACCGAGGGTATCTGGGTCGCTGGTCTGGCAGAGGCAGCCGATGTCATCGTCGTCGGACAGGAATACGTCATTGACGGCGTTCCCGTCGACGCGACTTTCAGGGAGCCCGGCCAATGACCGGCATCGTCGACTGGGCCGCATCGCGCGCGCGAATGGTGATCGCCTTCATCATCCTGTCCATCCTGGCAGGAGCCTTCGCCTATTCCGGACTGCCGAAGGAGGGCGAACCCGACATCGAGATCCCCGCGCTGTTCGTGTCTGTCCCCTTCCCTGGCATTTCCGCGGAAGACAGCGAGAAGCTGCTCGTCAAGCCGATGGAAACCGAGCTGTCCGACCTTGACGGGCTCAAGACCTTGTCGGGGACCGCCGCCGAGGGCTACGCAGGCGTGGCGATGGAATTCGAATTCGGCTGGGACAAGACGAAGGTCATGGCCGATGTCCGGGACGCGATGAACAGCGCCCAGGCGAAGTTCCCCTCTGGCGCCGAGCAATACTCGATCAACGAGATCAACTTCTCGGAATTCCCGATCATCATCGTAAGTCTCACGGGCTCCCTGCCCGAACGCACATTGCTTCGTGTCGCCAAGGACTTACAGGATCGTCTTGAGAGTCTGGAGCCAGTTCTGGAGGCCGCACTGACCGGCCACCGTGACGAGATGGTCGAGGTGGTGATCGACCCCCTGCGGCTCGAGGCCTACAACGTCACGGCGGGCGAACTGATCAACGTCGTGGTCAACAACAACCAGTTGATCGCGGCAGGCGAGATCGAAAGCGCGACGGGTGCCTTCGCCGTCAAGATCCCGTCGTCCTTCAGCGATCAGCGCGACATCTACTCCCTGCCGGTCAAGACCCAAGGCGACCGCGTGGTCACGCTGGGCGATATCGCCGACATCCGCCTGACCTTCGAGGACCGCACCGGCACTGCCCGCTTCAACGGAGAGACCGCCGTCGCGCTCCAGGTCGTCAAGCGCAAGGGCTACAACATCATCGACACCGCCAGCCTGGTGAAGGCCGAGGTCGAGGCTGAGCGCGCCAGCTGGCCGCCCGAACTACGGGAGGCGATCCGGGTCGGCACATCGAACGACCAGTCTCGCAACGTCGAAAGCATGGTGAGCCAGCTGGAGGGATCGGTTCTGACCGCCATCGCTCTGGTGATGATCGTGGTCCTCGCGGCGCTGGGCTCGAGGTCGGCGCTTCTGGTCGGCTTCGCAATTCCGACGTCGTTCCTTCTGTGCTTCGCCCTTCTGGCCATTATGGAAGTGTCGATCTCGAACATCGTGATGTTCGGTCTGATCCTTGCCGTGGGCATGCTGGTCGACGGTGCTATCGTTGTCGTGGAATACGCCGACAAGCGCATCTCGGAAGGCACGGGGCCGATGCGGGCCTATGTCGAGGCGGCCAAGCGCATGTTCTGGCCTGTGATTTCCTCCACTGCCACGACACTTTGCGCATTCCTGCCGATGCTGTTCTGGCCGGGTGTGCCGGGCCAGTTCATGGGCATGTTGCCGGTCACGCTGATCTTCGTGCTATCCGCCTCGCTGGTGGTGGCTTTGGTCTACTTGCCGGTCATGGGCGGCGTCGCGGGACGGATGAGCCGCTCGTTCGAGCGCGCCTCGGCTGCGCTCAAGCGCTCCACGCCCTGGCTTTTGCGTGCGGCCCTTGTTCCTGTCACGCTTTATATGATGTTTCTCTCGGCGATGCAGGTGCTGAACCCCGCTTACCTGCTGGGTCAAGACACTGGTCTGGGCGGGTCGATCTTCGGGGCAGTGCTGTTCGTTCTGGCGGCGATGGCGTCTTCGGTGACACTCGGAGCGGCCAGGATCGAGCGACGGCGTACGCGGATCGAGAGTGGTTACCGTCGCACGCCATTCGGTCATGTCATCGCCTTCATCGCGGGCAACCCGGTGATGCCGCTCGTCACCATTGCCGCAGTTGGCTTCTTCGTGGTCTCGATATTCGGCTATTTCGGGCAGAACAACAACGGCGTCGAATTCTTCGTCGAAAGCGAACCCGAGCAGGCCATCGTCTATGTCCGCGCGCGCGGCAACATGAGCCTGATCGAAAAGGATGCGCAGGTCGCCGAGGCTGAAGCGGTGATCCTGTCCACCCCTGGTATCGACAGCGCGTTCTCGTTTGCAGGCGCAGGAGGTTTGAACGCCAATACCGGCGGGGCTGCGGGTCCGAACGACACGATCGGTCAGGTTCAGATCGAGCTGATCGCCTGGGAAGACCGCCCGGAGTACGCACTAACCCATGGGTTACCCATCGAGGAGCTGGACGGCGATGCGGTGCTCGCCGATCTACAGGCCCGTCTTGAGCGCATTCCCGGTATCCGGATCGAGATACTGAACCTGTCGCGCGGTCCTGCCTCGGGCAAGCCCGTTCACCTGCGTCTCAAGCATGACAACTGGGAAGACCTGACAGCCGCGACAGCGATGATCCACGAGCAGTTCGAAGTGACGCCCGGACTGGTCGATGTGGAGAACAACCTGCCGCTTCCCGGCATCGACTGGCAGATCAACGTCGATGTCGAGAAGGCGGGGCGCTATGGCGCGGACGTGCGCACAGTGGGCGGTATGGTCCAGTTGGTCACGCGGGGCGTGCTCCTGGACACCATGCGGGTCGAGTCCTCCGACGAGGAAATCGAAATCCGGGTGCGCCTGCCACGCGAAGATCGGGTGTTGTCGACATTGGACACATTGAAGGTCCGCACCGCAGACGGTCTGGTACCGTTGTCGAACTTCATAACCCGCGAACCCGTGGCGCAGCTTGCCCAGATCAACCGTGTCGACCAGAAGCGCTATTTCGACGTCAAGGCGGGCGTGATGGACAACCTAGTGACAATCCAGACCGACAGCCTGGTGCCGGTAGGCACTGTGCGGGTGCTCGAGGCGGGGGCTGCGGGCAGCGGAGGGCAAATTGTTTCGGGTCCGGGAGACGTCCGCTACGAGCTTGTCTCGGTCTCGGACAACGCCTCGCCTGACGAGATTTCCGAGCGACTGTCGACCGGCAACTTCCGATCCGTCCCGATTACCGCGAACGAACGCATCGAGGCGCTGACCGAATGGCTTGAGAACGAAGCGGAGCTTCCCGTGGGCCTCGACTGGGAATGGACCGGCGACCAGGAGGACCAGGCTGAGTCGCAGGCC
>CAZRNL010000333.1:0-3386 GCA_964601395.1 uncultured Silicimonas sp.
TTCCGGGACTGCGCAACTACTGGTGCGCCTGCGCGGTGATGGCGGGCTTCAGCCAGGGTGGCGGCGTGGGCAAGTCGCTGGCGGAATGGATCATCGAGGGCGAGCCGGAGGCGGATGTCTTCGGGATGGACGTGGCGCGCTATGGGGTCTGGGCCGAGAACAAGCAGTACATCAAGGAAACGACCGGCCAGTTTTATTCGCGTCGCTTCGTGATGACTTATCCAAACGAGCAGTTGCCCGCCGGGCGGCCGTTGAAAACCGCGCCGGCCCATGCGGACATGGCGGCGGCCGGAGCGCTTTGGGGCAAGAGCTGGGATCTTGAGGTTCCGCTCTACTTTGCCGAAGACGGATTCCGCGAGACCCCGTCCCTGAAGCGGTCAAACGCTTTCGATATCGTCGGCGCAGAATGCAAGGCGGTGCGCGAGGGCGTCGGGCTTCTCGATATCACCGGTTTCTCGCGCTACGAGGTGACAGGGCCGAACGCGGAAGCCTGGCTTGACCGGCTGTTCGCCACGAAGCTGCCGAAACCGGGCCGCGCGCGGCTGGCGGTGGCCCTGGGGCATGACGGACGGCTGAAGGGAGACCTGACGCTTTTCAACTGGGGCGACGGCACCTGGTGGATCATGGGCAGCTACTATCTGCGCCGGTGGCACATGCGCTGGTTCGACGATCATCTGGAAGACGGTGTGACGGTGCGCGACCTTGGCGAGGATACGGCGGGAGTGTCGCTGTCGGGGCCGAAGTCGCGCGAGGTGATCGAGCGCCTCACGGATGGGCCGGTGGGCGCGCTTCCATTCATGGGCTGCGGAGCCTTCGACATGGGCCTTTTCCGCTGCAAGGTGGGGCGGATGTCGGTGGCGGGCGAACTGGGCTACGAGATCCATTGCAGGATGGGCGATCACGCCATGTTGCGGCGTGCTGTCCTGGCCGCGGGCGCGGCAAGCGGGATTGTGGAATACGGGTATAACGCGCTGTTGTCGCTGAGACTGGAGAAGTCGTTCGGCATCTGGTCGAAGGAGTTCACCCAGGGCTACACGCCGGGAATGACTGGAATGGACCGCTGGATCGACTGGTCGAAGTCGGGCTTTATCGGCGAGGCGGCGGCGCGGGCCGAGGCTGACGGCGGAGGGCCGGCAAAGTGCCTGGTGACGCTCGAGGTCGAAGCCAAGGACGCAGATGCAGGCGGTTATGAGCCGGTGTGGCAGGGAGACCGGAAGGTTGGCTTCGTGACCTCCGGCGGCTATGGCTACACGGTGGGCAAGTCGCTGGCGATGGCACTGGTCGACCGCGATGCAGCGGTCGAGGGGACCGAGCTTTCCGCTCACATCGTCGGGGTCGAGAGGACGGCGCGTGTTATCGCCGCCTCGCCCTACGATCCTGACGGAAAGGCAATGCGGGGATAGACGGACAGGATGGCGGAGACAGCGGACGCGATCGTCATCGGAACCGGGGTGATCGGCGCGGCCATCGCCTTTGAACTGGCGAAGGCCGGGTGGAAGACGCTGTCGCTGGACCGCAACAGCCAGATCGGCCACGGCTCCACGGCCGGGTCCTGCGCCATCGTGCGGATGCATTATTCGACCTTCGACGGGACGGCGTTTGCCTGGGAAGGCTATCACTACTGGCGGGACTGGCGGGATTACCTGGGGGCCGGAGGAGAAGAGGCCCTGGCGCAGTTCCGGCAGTGCGGTTGCCTGGTGATGAAGACGCCCGAGAACGGGATGATGGAGAAGCATCTCGAAACGAGCCGGGCGCTCGAAATTCCCGTCGAGGAATGGGATGCGGGCCGCATCGGGGAACGTCTGCCGATTTATACGCTTGATCGGTTCGGACCGGCCAGACGTTTGGACGATCCGGCGTTTGGAGAGCCAACGGGCGGGACTTTGGACGGGGCCGTGTTCTGGCCTCTGGCGGGCTATGTGACCGATCCGGCGCTGTCGGCGCAGAACCTTGCCGCCGCTGCCGGACGTCACGGCGCCAAGATCAGGCTTGGCGCGGAAGTGGCTGAGATCCTTCAGGAAGGTGGACGGGTGAAAGGCGTGCGCCTGACCTCGGGCGAGCAGATCCATGCACCTGTCGTGGTCAATGTCGCCGGTCCGGGATCGGCCTTGGTGAACGCGTTGGCGGGGGTTCTGGACGACATGACGATCACGACCCGGCCGCTCAGGCAGGAGGTCGTGCATCTGCCCGCGCCGGTGGGGTTCGACTTCGAGACGGATGGCATGATCGTCTCGGACAGCGATATCGCGTGCTATTGCCGCCCGGAGCACGGCAACAACATCCTGATCGGTTCGGAAGATCCGGAGTGCGATCCGCACCAGTGGGTCGAGGATGACAAGAGTTTCGAGCGGTCCTTCACCGATCAGTGGACGACGCAGGCCATGCGCTTTGGCCAGCGCGTGCCGTCGCTGGGCATCCCCAGCCGGATGCGAGGGGTTGTGGATCTTTACGATGCCTCGACCGACTGGATCCCCATCTATGACCGCTCGTCGCTGCCGGGTTTCTACATGGCCTGCGGCACCAGCGGAAACCAGTTCAAGAACGCCGCCATCGCGGGCAAGCTGATGGCGGCGCTGATCGGGCATTGCGAGGCGGGCGGCGATCACGACGCGGAGCCGATGCCGTTCATGTTGCCGACGATCGGCCGGACCGTCGACGCAGGTTTCTATTCGCGCAAGCGGCGGATCAACACAGAATCAAGCTTCTCGGTTCTGGGGTAGGAATCGGTTTCGAAGGGGTGGTCGCAGGGCGTATGCTCGCGGTTGCCGACGCGGCCCGGTGGGCTGTCCGCGCCCGAGGGACCGCCGCAAGGGCGCTGGCGACCGGGCGGAGTTCGAGGTCATGGCGCGGTTGATACAATGCTCCGCCAGCCACTTGCGGGCTCTCAAGAGTAGCTTTCAACTTACTGAAAGTGATCAATCAATTCTCAATTTCTTCTTGTATTTCCGGCAGCGACCTCAAAAGACTTTTGCGGTATTCCGGAACTGGCTATCTTCAAGTACTAATTTTTTAGTTTGACAAGCCGGGGGGTCAAGTCGCAGGTTTCAGTGGTCCGATAAAACTCGGAACAAACCACTAGGGAGGAGACAGATGCGGATGTATCTACTCTCCGCTGTGGCGGCTGGTGCCGTCATTGCGGGATATGGCAGTGCTTTTGCTGATGAAGCGGCTGCCCAGCGCTGGATCGACCAGGAATTCCAGCCCTCGGCGCTGACAAAGGAACAGCAGCAGGCCGAGATGGACTGGTTCATCAAGGCTGCAGAGCCCTTCAGGGGCATGGAAATCAACGTGTTGTCGGAAGCGATTCCGACCCACAGCTATGAATCCTCGGTGCTGACCAAGGCTTTCGAGGAAATCACCGGCATCAAGGTCAACCACCAGATCCT
>CAZRNL010000333.1:3396-3792 GCA_964601395.1 uncultured Silicimonas sp.
GGGCGAGGGTGAGGTGGTGCAGGCCGTGCAGACGCAGATGCAGACCGGCCGAAACCTTTACGACGGCTATGTCAACGACAGCGACCTGATCGGCACGCATGCGCGTTTGCAGCTTGCCTATAACCTGACCGACCAGATGGCGGGAAGCTGGGCCGACGTGACGAACCCGGGGCTCGATCTGGACGATTTTCTGGGGATCAGCTACACCACCGGGCCTGACGGCAAGCTTTACCAGTTGCCCGACCAGCAGTTCGCGAACCTCTACTGGTTCCGCAAGGACTGGTTCGACCGCGAAGATCTGCAGGCGGCGTTCAAGGCCAAGTATGGCTATGACCTGGGCGTGCCGGTCAACTGGTCGGCCTATGAGGACATCGCAGAGTTCTTCACCAATGACGT
>CAZRNL010000334.1:0-3791 GCA_964601395.1 uncultured Silicimonas sp.
ACGAGAACGCGCTTACGCGGATGCTGAGGGCGGGCGAGATCGCAGGCGCCGGGCTGGACGTGTTCGAGCACGGTTCCGAGGTGAATCCCCGCCTTCGCGCGCTGCCCAACGTGGTGCTGCTGCCGCATATGGGATCCGCGACCGTCGAGGGCCGGATCGAAATGGGCGAAAAGGTAATCATCAACATCAAGACCTTCGAAGACGGGCACCGGCCGCCTGACCTGGTGGTGCCGTCGATGCTGTGACGCTGGCAGAGGAGAGCGCTGCCCTTTCCCGCGCGGTCCGGGCCGCGGCGGAGGGCACCGGCTGGCGTGTCAGCGGCGGGACGCTTTCAAGGATCGAGGGCGAGAACACCTTTCATGCGTCCATCTTTTCGAATGCGATGAATTTCTATGCCAAGCCGGTCATCTGGGACTTCATGTTCTGGCGCATCCTCGGATCCGAGGTGAAGCGGCGTCCATCAGCCACGCGGCACTGGTCGAGTTTTTCCTGCAATGTGCCGATCCGCGGGCAGGGGCATGTCGCAGGCGGACCGCCCGAGGCGGTGGCAAGGGGACTTCTGGAGTTTGCGGACACCGAGGTGCGGCGCTCGGATCGCTGGGAACAGGTGCCGGAGGTGCGGTTCTTTCCCGACCGGGACGAGGATTTTCAGACAGCGCGCGTGCTGGCTCTGCTTGCAGGGGAAGAAATCGCCGCATCGCGGCGTCTGGCCGAGGACGTTGTCGCGGGACGGGTTCTGTCCATGTATACGCATAGTACTCCGGCGGGGTCGTTCTTCGCGCTCGCGCTCTCCCGGATCGATGCCGGTGATTTCGGGAGGCCCGATTGAGACGCAGAGTGATTGTAGCCGCCTTCCTCGCGCTTGGCGCCTGCGCGCGTCCGCTGACCGAAGCAGAACAGCGGTTTGCCCAGGATCTGTTCGGTCCGTCATTGGATACCGGGGCGGTTACGATCAGCCAGGGTCTTGGACTGACACCACCCTACAGGACGGTTCCCGCTTCGCTCACGGTGCTGAACGGGACCGACAAGGCCTGTGTGCGGACGCCTCAGCCTCGCGGCGCGCAACCGCCACAGGCCTTCGCGCTCTGGAACCGGATGCATTTCGACAGCGAATTGTATTCTTCGGACATGGCGCGGACCTGGCCCAAGGGCTTGCGCTTTCCGAACGCGCTCATCCTTGCGCACGAGCTGACCCACGTATGGCAGTGGCAGAACCGCGCCGAGACCGGATATACGCCCGCGCGGGCGGTAGCCGAAAGCTGGCGGTTCGCGGATCCGTATTTCTCGGGGTCAGGCAACGGTCCGGAGTTCTATGCCTACGGGTATGAACAGCAGGCGGCGCTGGTGGAGGATTTCGTCTGTTTCACAATAGCCAATCCGAACCATCCGCGCCGGGCCGAACTTCGGGATATTCTGGAACCCGTGTTGCCGGTCGCGGCGTTCGAGGCAGCCGTGGGCGAGTAGGCCCGAAGAGGCGAGGAATCTGACGCGGGGCAGGGAAGCACGCGGGATCAAGGTAGAATAATTCCCATGGGAGTGAAGTTTATGGTCGAGTCCACAATATCTCGGATCGAGATCGTCGCGTTCAGTTTCGAGGTCAGTAACCTTGGCGTGCCCCAAGGCACGACGACGCAGCACAGCGGCGGCACGCCCGGAGGCGCTATCGAATACGCTCCGGGCCAAAGCGCCACCATGTCGCGCTATGCGGTGGTCATCGAAACGACCGACGGCTGCCGCGGCGAATACGTGACCCACTATGTCGGTACGCGTTCTGCTCTGGGACAGTCGCTGATGCTGGCGCCGGGCCTGATCGGGCGCGACGCGGAAGCCCGCGAGGGACTTTACGACGACATGAAGCGCGAGTTGCGCCAGTACGATCACATGGGGCACGGTCCGATCGACATCGCGCTCTGGGATCTTGCGGGAAAGAAATACGGGGCGTCGGTCTCGAAGATGCTGGGCGGCTATCGCAAGCGACTGCCGGCTTATGCCTCGACCTATCATGGCGACCGGAATGGCGGGCTGGACAGCAAGGAAGCCTTTGGCGATTTCGCGCGGCAATGCCAGGACATGGGCTACAAGGCCTTCAAGATCCACGGCTGGCACGAGGGCGACCGGCGCGAGGAGGCCGAGAACGTGCTGCATGTCCGTGAGGCGGTGGGCGACAGCATGGACCTGATGCTGGATTGCGCCTGCGAGCTGCGAACACTGGCCGATGCGATCTATGTGGGGCGCGCCTGCGACGAGGCGGGGTATCTCTGGTACGAAGATCCTTTCCGGGATTCTGGCACAAGCGCCCATGCCCACCGCATCCTGCGCGAGAAGATCTCGACCCCGATCCTGCAGACCGAGCATATACGGGGCGTCGAGCCGAAGGCGGATTTCGTCATCGCGGGCGGCACGGATTTCCTGCGCTCGGACCCCGAATATGACATGGGCATCACCGGGGCGATGAAGATCGCTCACCTGGCGGAGGCTCTGGGGATCGACTGCGAGGTTCACGCTCCCGGTCCGGCACACCGTGCCGTGGTCAGCGCCATGCGGAACACGAACTACTACGAAATCGCCCTGGTCCATCCTGATTGCCCTAACTCGATCCCTCCGGTCTATTCCTGCGGTTACAGCGACGAGCTGGACAGCATCGACGGCGACGGCACGGTTGGCGTACCGGATGGTCCGGGGCTGGGCGTGGTCTATGACTGGGACTTCATCAACGCGCGCGCGACCGACCGGTTCAGCTTCGGCGGCTAGTCCGCGGCTGGACGGATCAGAACCACTGGCCCGGCTCCATGAGCCCGAGATCCATCAACTGCTGTGACTGCCAGTCGAAGCGGGTCGAATTGTGCCACCGGAAGCTTTCGATGGCGAAGCGGCTGGCGGGATTGGTGCGCAGCGCCTTGGCCGTGCGAAACGACACAATGGCCGCCGTCAGGTTGTGGTGCCACGGGCAGGCGTAGGTGTTGAGTTCGTCCTCGGACCAGGTGTGGTCCCGGTTCAGACGAAGGTCCGGGGCGGTGCGGACGATGCCGATGCGGTCGATCTTGCGGCGATGCTCGTCGATATGCTCTTCGAAACGCCAGCGTAACCCGCCGTAGAAGTCGAGTTGGCGTTCCTTTGGCCCCGTCTCACCCTGTCGGGGCAGGGCATAGTAGCCGCAGTGATCGAGCCACGCGTCGTCGAGCGCGACCGCATCCTCGGCCTGTCCCAGGTCTCCGGAATAGACATCGATGACGTACGTCAGCATGGCGCTGCGGCGTTCCTCGGCATGGAATGCCAGCATCTCGCCCACGCTGCGGGTCTCGGCGAAGGGGTAGAACAGGTATTCGGCGTTGAAGCAGTAGTAAAGCCAGGTCTTCTCCGGCAGCGCCGACGTTAGCACCGTCACGATGGTCTGGGTCGCGTCGGGCGCCAGCGTCGAGAAATCGACTCGGATCACGAGGGCATCGACTTCGGGTGCAAGGTTTAGTTCCGCGGGTGCAAAGAGAATAACCGTTGCAAAGCCGCGCGACAGGGTATGCCTTATCGTGCTTTCGACTTCGGCGTCGTCCTCGGCGATAATCGCCCCGACAGGACCCGAGAGGCGCTTCAGGACACCGCTGGATGTCAGTGCCTGCAGACCTTCGAAGCGCATGTGTTCCTCGTCCCTTCCAACTGGGCGGGACTATTCCACGGGGGCCGGGCTCTTGGCAAGAAAGCCCGGCCCGTGTAGGACCCGCGCTGATCCAGAAGACGGAACCCGCAGGATGACCGCGCCGAAAAAGCTCTTCATCAAGACCTATGGCTGTCAGATG
>CAZRNL010000335.1:0-707 GCA_964601395.1 uncultured Silicimonas sp.
ATCGTGGTTGCCTTCTTGGGCCGGTTGAAGCGGGTGAGATATCGACCGGCACAGATGTCGTCCATGTACTGATCGCACAACTCGGCGATGGTCATATCGGCTCTCTTTTGCCGTTTCTCTTCGGATGGGTTATGCCCCACCCGAACTTCACCGAGCTTCTTCATCGCCTCGGTGGTCAGAATGCAAGACGCAACTGTGATTATTTCACTTCATCAGTACGCTTTTGCATGTTTTCCGATTGTTTTTCTGTGCCTTTTTCGGGGTTTGAGTGCGGTTTTTGTTTAGTGCGCCTGTAATTGATGGGAGCGCTATACTTCCGGACATTGCGGGAGTGGTGGCTGCCCCTCATGCTGATGTTGTGAGAACGGGATCGCGCAAGCGTCCCAAACAGCATCGAGGAGGAGCAGCCATGTATCATTATGCCGGATTGGATGTCGCGATGGAACGGTCCGCATTGTGTGTGATCGACGACAGCGGCGCGATTGTCCTGGAAACCACCGTCGATACCGATCCCGAGGCGATCTGCAAGGCGCTTGCGCCCTATCGCAAGACGTTGCGGCGGCTTGGCCACGAGACCGGATCGGTGGCACCCTGGCTGCACAGGGAGCTGCAGAAACGGTCCATGCCGGTGATCTGCATGGAGGCGGCGCATACCCGCGCGGCGCTGTCGGCAATGCGCAACAAGACCGATCGCAACGATGCTAGGG
>CAZRNL010000335.1:717-3751 GCA_964601395.1 uncultured Silicimonas sp.
GGCTCGCACAGATCCTGCGCACCGGCTGGTTCAGGGCGGTTCACGTCAAGAGTGACGAGAGCTACCGGATGCGGCTCCTGCTGATCGGCCGGCGCAACATGAAGCGCAAGTTTCTCGATATCGAGAACGCCATTCGCCATTCGCTGAGAGCCTTCGGTATCCGGCTTGGCCAGGTCAGCCGGGGGCGCTTTGAGGCGAAGGTGCGCGAACAGCTGGCCGACGACCCGGTGCTGACCGGCATGGTGGAGGGGTTGCTGCGGGTGCGTGCGGTCTTGTGGAAGGAGTATTGCGAACTGCACAAGCTGCTGGTGCGGATCGTTGCCCGCGACGAACTGTGCCGGCGGTTCCTCGGCGTTCCGGGTGTCGGTCCGGTGACAGCCTTGTCGTTCCGCGCTTCGGTTGACGATTCGCACCGTTTTGCCAAGTCGCGCACCGTCGGTGCGCACTTCGGGCTGACGCCGAAGCGCTGGCAATCGGGGACGTCCATCGATCAGGGCGGGCACATATCCAAGAAGGGCGATGGTGATGTCCGCACGGTCCTTTACGAGGCGGCGAACGCGCTTTTGACCAAGACACGCAAGCCGGTTGCGCTCAAGAAGTGGGGCGAGAAGATCGCCAAAAAGCGCGGCCACAAGGCAGCCTGTGTCGCCGTGGCACGCAAGATGGCGGTCATCATGCACGCCATGTGGCGGGACGGAACCGCCCTTGGCGAACCGAAAACGCCGTCCACAACCGCACGCAAATCGATCGCCGTGCGCGCCATTGCCGCGCGTGATGAAGCCCTGAAAGGAGCATGAGAACGATCTGGAACAACGAGATCCGCTGACAGTCAGCGGCGCATCCGGACGGGAGAACGATCGAAGCGGGAAGCGCGATATCTTGCCTGTGAGGCCTTTGAAGAAAGAGCGATCATGCGTGAGTGCATGTGACTGTGGCCCCACCCATCCCGATTGGTAAATGAACCGGCAGCGAACGCCGCCAGAGTTCGGAAGAGTGCATGGACCGTCCGTCTGCAAAGTCGATTGGCAAGGATACGCGGCTGCGATACAATGCAAATGCCGGATCGCGCCCCATTCTGCAAATCCATCCAGAGGAACGAAAAGAAATGAAGAAGCAACGGGTTAGTAGATCAATTAAGAGGGCAAGATAAAGCATTGACACTATTGGCCCTTCTCCGACCTGAAATCGCTCAAGGTTTTTGGCACCATTGCGGATATGAGGACGCCAGTTCTTGTCTAATATGCTGAATAATATGTTGTTTTTTGCCATCGCGCTAATGTGGCGATTATCGTGCGCATTCTACCTGTTTCCCTTCATCCTGCCCGATCTCAACCGCCCGTAAAGGCGCTTCGCCCGCTGCGCGGCGCGCCAGGGATTGAAGATCTGACGCGGCCTTGACTGGCGGCTTCGTATCGGGCTTCCGGGCAATGAGAAACAGAGGATGGCAGCCTCACAATGAGGGATCAATTGCCACCATTTCCATGTTGGTTGGCAGCAGGACTGGCGCTCGCTTCTCGCCCCGCGACCAAGCATTCACCAGATCGGCCCATTCCTGCAACATGTGGCGGCGCTGCATCTCGTATTCTGCCTTGTTGTAGACGCCACGCGATGAGTGACCATCTTCATGAGCGAGACACTTCTCGATCCAGTCGCGATTAAAGCCGAGTTCGTTTAGCAACGTTGACCCGGTACGACGAAGGTCATGAACGGTAAACGGCTCCAGTGGCAGGCCATGCTTGTCTGCCTGTTCCACGACCGAATAGGTGATCCTGTTGAAGGTGGCACGGGACATTGGCGCGTCCGCATCATATCTCGATGGCAAGAGATATCGGGAATTTCCCGAACAGGTCTTCAACGCAATCAGGATGTCGAGTGACTGCTGCGACAGGTAGACATTGTGGGGCCGGTCACGCTTCATGCGCTCCTTCGGGATGGTCCAGACAGCATTCTCGAAATCCACTTCGTCCCAGACGGCGAACAGGAGTTCGCTCTTGCGAACCATGGTGAGCAGCAGAAACATCATGCCAAGCCGGATGGTCGGCAGTGTCGGGACATGCTCAAGCATTTTCAACATGACCCTGATCTCTTTCGGCGAAAGAGAGCGGTCACGTGGTCGGAATGTCGCGAGCGAGGACGGCATCACCTCTTCGGCGGGATTTCTCACCTTCTCCCCATTCAGATTGGCGAAGGCGTAGATCTGCTTGATGATGTCGCGGACGTGAATGGCGGTCGCGGGTGCGCCCCTTTCCTTCACCTTCAGACAGAGCACTCGAACATCATCCGGCTTGATCTCATGGAGAAGTCTGCGCTGGAACGTCGGGGCGATGTCTCGGTCATAGATTGTCCGGCGCATGGACCGGGTGCTGTCGGCCATCCGCCCGTCCCGAAACCAGACTTCCGCGAAATGTCCGAAGCTCTCCGCCTGCTTGAGCTTCTGTTTGGCTCGCTGTCGTTCCTGGGCCGGCGATGATCCCTCGCGCACCATCCGGCGCGCATCCAGGCACTTTTCACGGGCGGCGGCCAAAGAGATGCCATCGCGCCCGTATTTGCCGATGACCAAAGTCTCGCGGCGGCCATTGATCCGATAATCATATCGGAAGCTGATAGAGCCCGCAGGCGTGACAAATGCATACATTCCGTCGCGGTCAGACACCTTGTACGGTTTCGCTTTTGCTTTCAGGTACTTAAGCTCTGAATCGGTGAGCATACGACCTCCATTCGGCACAAGAGTACCGTCAGCCCTTTGCAGGGCTGTTTTCAGATTGATTTCTCAATGAATTCCGTGGGTTCGCTTCCAAAAAATACCGTCAGAAGCGCCTGTTTCGATGACGGTACTGCCCTGCCCTTGCAAAATCAAGGTTGCCGAGGACCGTCACGGATACCGTCAGAAATTTTAGCTACACCACGATGGCGTAGATTGCGCCACGATGGACACCTATGGAAAAATCAATGATATCAAATGTTTGTGAGTATTTGGATCAAAAGGCAAGAACGAAAATCCAAGCCCGGATTACTCCCACTCGATTGTTCCCGG
>CAZRNL010000336.1:0-3748 GCA_964601395.1 uncultured Silicimonas sp.
GAAGATGCGCCATGTCATTGTGCCGGAACACCCGCTTGGCACCGCCATTGCGGCGGATGCCTTCGATCATGCTCGCGTGGTTCAGGGCGTCGGAATAGATGATCAAACCCGGAAACAGCTTCGGCAACGTCGAAAGAGTCGCGTCGTTGGCGGTATAGGCGGACGTGAACAGCAGCGCGGCCTCCTTGCCGTGCAGGTCGGACAACTCGGCTTCGAGCCGCTTGTGATAGACGGTCGTGCCGCTGATGTTGCGCGTGCCGCCCGAACCCGCACCCGTCGTCTCAAGTGCCGCATGCATCGCGGCCAGAACCTCCGGGTGCTGCCCCATTCCCAGGTAATCGTTGCCGCACCAGACGGTGACCGGCCGCTCGGTTCCGTCTTCGCGGCACCAGATCGCATGCGGAAACTGGCCCCTGCGGCGTTCGATATCAATGAAGGTCCGGTAACGACCTTCATCGTGCAGACGCCTCAGCGCGGAATCGAGCTTATCGGAATAGTCCACCGGTCACTCCTCGGGAATCTTTCACCAGCACATAGGCAAGGTCAGCTTCGGGAAACATATAACAAAATGCCGCGCCTGCCCATCAGTCGAACTCAATCGCGGATCGCAACCGTGCAGTCATTCGCCCCGCCGGTATTTGTCGCGCAGGCGGCGATGGCGGCCGCGTCGCTCGTGCCAATCCCCCAGCCGCCGGTTCCGCGCGATATGGCGAAGGCTTTCGGCGCTTTCGCCTTCCGGTAAACCTTGTCGAAGGCCGCCGTAGCGTCCAACGACAGAGACAGACCACCGGGGCGGAACTTCTTGGGCACCACCTGCGCCGCCACGCGGCAGGGCGCCGCCCCGGTCGATCGCAGGGGCTGGCACGCCGCCAGGGCTGCCGCCGCCGCCGCCTCGAGCGTGTGATAGTTCATTGCTGCCTGCAACGAGTCGTGCACCAGACCGTCCGTGGGCGAATAGGCGATGGCCGCAAAATAGCGGATTGGCTGGCGCAATTGTTCAGACATCAGCGGAATGATCGCCTTGACCGTTGCCGCGTCCTGCTTCGACAACTCGCCCGACACCTGAACGTCGTAGCCCCGCGTCGAGTGAAGCGCCTTACGCGCCTGTCCGGTATCCGCCACCTGCGCCGAGACTGGAGCCACGACCATCGTCATCAGGAAAATCATCGCCCAGCGCATCGCCGCCCTCCCCTGTAATTTTCCGGAATCTAACCTGTTGGCTCCCTGAGGGCCAGACTCTCTGGACGCCAAGCGCCGTCCTGTTAACGTCGCGCGAGAATCCCAAAAGGAGACCCCATGTCCCTCGACGCCGTCCTCGCACGTATCGACACCGACCTCGACGCCTCATTGGACCGGCTGATGAGCCTGCTGCGCATCCCGTCCATTTCAACCGACCCCGCATACAAGACGGATTGCCAGACCGCCGCCGACTGGCTCGTGGCCGACCTCGCCTCCCTCGGCGTCAAGGCCGAGGCGCGCCCGACCCCCGGGCATCCGATGGTCGTGGGGCATGTAGGCGAAGGGTCGCCCCACCTTCTGTTCTATGGCCACTATGACGTACAGCCGGTCGATCCCCTGAACCTCTGGAACAGTCCTCCCTTCGAGCCTGCACTCGAAGAGACGCCCAAGGGCACCGTGATCCGCGGTCGTGGCACCGCCGACGATAAAGGCCAGCTGATGACCTTCATCGAAGCCTGTCGCGCCTGGAAAGCTGTCACCCGCGTCTGGCCCTGCAAGATCACCTTCCTCTTCGAGGGCGAGGAGGAATCGGGCTCTCCTTCGCTCATCCCCTTTCTCGAGGCCAACAAGGACGAACTCAGCGCTCCCGACATCGCGCTGATCTGCGATACTTCGCGCTTCGACCGGGAAACGCCGGCGATTGTGACCTCGTTGCGCGGCCTGCTGGAAGAGGAAATCACCATCACCGGCCCCGACCGCGACCTGCATTCGGGCTATTTTGGCGGCGCGGCGATCAACCCCATCCGGGTGTTGGCGCGCACGATCGCATCACTCCATGACGAAACGGGCCGCGTCACGATACCGGGCTTCTACGACGGCGTGCCCGAGGTTCCGGACGAGATCCGCGCCCAATGGGACGCGCTCGGCTTCGATCCGGTCGACTTCCTTGCTTCGGTGGGTCTTTCGGTCCCGGCAGGCGAAGCCGGGCGCAACGTGCTCGAACAGGTCTGGGCACGCCCCACCTGCGAAGTAAACGGGATCACAGGCGGCTACACCGGCGAAGGCTTCAAGACCGTCCTCCCATCAAAGGCTTCGGCCAAGATCAGCTTCCGCCTGGTAGGCACACAAGACCCCGCCGCAATCCGCCGGAACTTCCGCGCGATGGTCAAGGCGTCGCTGCCCGCCGACTGCAAGGTGGCTTTCCACGACCACCCCATGTCGCCCGCCAGCGTCATGTCCACCACGAGCCCCGCCTTCGAGGCCGCGCGTACGGCCCTCTCCCACGAATGGCCCCGAGAAGCCGCCTTTATCGGCGGCGGCGGTTCGATCCCGATCGCAGGACACTTCAAAGAGATCCTGGGCCTCGATTCCATGCTGATCGGCTTTGGCCTCGACGACGACGCGCTGCACAGCCCGAACGAGAAGTACGATCTCACGAGCTTCCACAAGGGCACGAGAAGCTGGGCGCGCGTGCTGGACGCTCTGACCGGCCTAGACGGCAAGACCTGACTTCCCGATGTCCGCGCGTCGCTGGGGACCCGTCACACCCGGCCCCGGCGATGACACCAGTGCGCGGGTTGCACCTCCGCACCCGGGGCGCGCACCTCGGTCTTAGCGGAGGAGATGCGCCAGCAGCGCCTCCGCCGTCTCTTCGGGATACAGGTCGACGAAGAAGTGTCCTCCGGGCATCGGTTTACAGGTCATGTTCGTGAACCGCTCGGCCCAAACCGATTCAACATCATAGCTCCGCGCCATCACCCCCGCCGCGCCGAAAAGAACCAAGGCCGGGCAGTCGAGCTTTCGCCGCCGGTCCTCCCGGTCATGCGCCACGTCGATGGTAACTCCCGCCCGGTAATCGTTCGTCATCGCCGCGATGGTCGCGGGGTCGCGCCAGGCGGCACGGTACGCCTCGAGCGCCCTGAAATCGTCCAGCTTGGCCCCACCCCATCCCAACAGGCAGGCCTCGTAGAAGTGATCCGGATCGGCTTCGATCATGCGTTCCGGTAAAGGCGCGGGTTGCGCCAGGAAAGACCAGTGGAAATAAGCCTGTGACACCGGATAGTCCCATGTGTCGACCAAGTGATCGGTTGGCACGATATCCATCAGGGCGAGCGTCCGAATCCGTTCGGTCGCATCGCGCGCCATCCGGTAGGCAACCCGCGCGCCGCGGTCATGCCCGACGAGGTGAAACCGGTCATGACCAAGTGCGGACATCAGCGCCAGCATGTCCTGCCCCATGGCTCGGAAGGAATAATTCGAGACATCCGCCAGCGCTTCGGGCTTCGACGACGCGCCATAGCCACGCAGGTCCGCCGTCACCACCGTGAAGTGACGGGCCAAGCGCGGCACCAAAGGAGCCCACATCGCGCGCGTTTCGGGAAAGCCGTGAAGCAGCAACACAGGAGGCCCCTCACCCGCGACGTCATGGGAAATGAGAGTTCCGTCCAGAGCGATCTCAACCATGACGCGCCTCCCTTTCAGGATTGGCGCATTGGAAGGATAGGTTATCAAGGAGAAAGTGGCGCGGTTGACGGGGCTCGAACCCGCGACCCCCGGCGTGACAGGCCGG
>CAZRNL010000337.1:0-3739 GCA_964601395.1 uncultured Silicimonas sp.
CACCGAGGGCCGGATGCGATAGCACCATGTCCGCTCGTTCTGGTGGCTGGGCGCGGTGAAGGCGGTGCCCGAAAGCTGCTCGCCGTATAGCCCGTAGTTGCACTTCTGCGGGCTGTTCATGCCCTGCGGCAGCGCGCCGGGCAGAGCCTCGGTCTCGAAGTCGTTGCCGAAGCCCGGCATGTAGCCATCGGTCGTCGCGGTGCCCGTGTCGCGGTTTTGCACCATCGTGCCCGGTTTGCTCTGAACGGTCATCTCTGTCTCCTTTGGCGATTGGAGTGCATGTGTATGGTTACTTTTGTAACTAACAAGGAAGAATGCTCGTGCCTATACAGTCGGTCCCTGCCGGGACATTCGAGTTGTCGGACTTCACGCCCTACCTTCTGAACGCCGCCGCCGAGGCCCAAAGCCAGAGCTTCGCAAGGATTTACAAGGACCGCTACGGAATGCTCCGCACCGAGTGGCGGGTCTTGTATCACCTCGGACGCTACGGATCCCTGACAGCCAGCGAGATCTCCGCAAGGGCGAGTATTCACAAGACTAAGGTCTCGCGAGCCGTCCGCGCGCTGGAAGAAAAGCGCTTCCTCGAGCGCCGGGTGAGCGAGAAGGATCGCCGCGTCGAACTCCTTTCGTTGCGCCCGCCGGGGCGCGAGGCATTTGCCGATCTTGCCCGCGCGGCCGCGGCGCACGAACAATCCCTGGAGCAGCGGCTTGGCAAGGATACCGTCGAGACGCTTCGGAGCATCCTCCGAAGCCTGTCGGCCCGATGATCCGCGTGACCTTGCCCTGCCGATAGGTCATTGATCGGGAATGACACCGATTCTCTTGTTGAATTCCGACATCAACGCCCGAACGACGATGACCGGGTCCGCTATTGGGTCCTGCGTCCCGGTGACTTTCGTCAACCCGGTTCTCGGCGCTGCGCGCAAGGCCGCGACATATCTGGAGACATGCGATGACTGATTGCGCCGGACTGGCCGAAACCCTGATCAATGCGCATCTGAAGGCGAGCCCTGTCGCGCCGGCGGTTTCCACCCTTTCCCGAGCGGAGATTCTGACGGTCCAGTCCATCGTCAGCACCGCGCTTGGCCCGGTTGCAGGCTTCAAGGTCAGTGCGGTTCCCGAGGGTCCGCCGATCCTTGCGCCGATCCAGGCTCGCTACATCGTCGCGAACTGCGGCACGCGTGCGGTGCCCGAAAGGCTGGGCATCGAACTGGAGGTCGGGTTCGAACTTGTCGAACCCCTGCCCTCTGCTTCCCTGCCCGCACGACCGGAGAAATACTTCCGGCCTTGCGTCGTTCTGGAACTGGTGGAGACCCGCCTTTCGGGAGAGGCGGCAGAGCGTCCCGACCTGAAGTTCGCGGATTTCCAGATCAACGCAGGCCTCGTGGTCGGCGACAAGCTCGAGGACTGGGACGGATCGGATTTCGGGACGCTTCCGGCCCGGTTACACAGTCAGAGCGAGTCTGTTCTTGACGGCGAGGGGCGCGTGCCGGGCGGCTCGGCCCTGGCGAACCTGGACCTGCTTCTGATCAATCTTGGCGACCATTGCGGCGGGCTTCAGGTCGGACAGATCGTTATCACGGGCTCGCTTTGCGGTCTTCCGTGGTTCACGCCCGGCGCCGATGTATCGGGCTGGGTCGAGGGGCTGGGAGCGGTCTCGGTCAAGGTGGAGCACGCCTAGACGCGCGACCTGCGGAGCGGCACGACGACTGCGAGCGAGGAAGGGCGGGCGCAGGTCGTTGTCAGGCTTTCGCCGGCCGACGATCCTGGAAGGGGACGGCCTGCGGTCGGAGCAGATCAATCACCGTGCCGCCCGCAGCTTCGGCATCTGCGGGGTCATGGGTTACCATCAGCGCGGGAATGCCCCTGCCTCGGATGTGCTCGAACGTGAAGGCGCGCATTTCGGTGCGCAGCGCGGCATCGAGCTTGGAGAAGGGTTCGTCCAGCAACAGCGCGTGCGGTTCCGCCAGAAGCGTGCGCATGAGCGCCGCGCGGGATCGTTGCCCGCCCGAGAGCGTGGCGGGGTCGCGGGTATAGAGGCCCGACAGACCTGCCCGATCCAGCGCCGCCTCGACCGCCGCCCTGCGTGGTCCGCGCCCCCGGATCGACTTTGCAAGCCCGAAGGCAAGGTTGTCTCCGACCGACAGATGCGGGAACAGGACCGAGTCCTGGAACATCAGCCCGATCCGGCGCGCCTCGGCCGGAAGTTGCGCGATATCGGTGCCGCCCAGTCGAATTGACCCTGACAGAGTGAAGCCGTGGGCAAGATGACCGCCGATGGCATCGAGCAGTGTGGATTTTCCGATACCCGAAGGCCCCATGACGGTTGCGACCTCACCCGGCCGAACCGCCAGCGTGATCGGTGGGAAAAGCGGCGCGGTGCCCTTTGGCGCAACTGCGACTTCACTCAGCTCGAGCATCATTCCGTGGCCTCCGCCAGAAGACCGCGGCGATTTCGGTGCAGCAGAGCCGGAATCAGGAACGCCGCACCATAGGCCGCGAAAGGCAACCCCGCCTGAAGCGTTGCATAAACGCCGGTGATGCGCCGGTCGGACGACGAGGACAGCGTCACCGCCTCCGTCGTCAGGGTCGCTATCCGACCAGCTCCCATGAAGAGCGTCGGCAGGTACTGCGCAACCGATACGGCCACGCCGATGGCCGCCGCCGTAAGGAGTGGGGTCAAGAGCACGGGCAGCTTTACGGTCAGCAACCGCCGCCAGGGCCCAGCGCCGAGCGATGCGGCGACCCGTGGCAGACGCGGGTCGAGTGCCCTCCACGGGTCCGACAAGGCAATCATCACAAAGGGGAAGACGAAGAGAGACTGCGCCCAGACCACGGCCAGATATCCTCCGGTCAGCCCCATGCGCAAGAACAGTACATTGAGTCCAAAGAGAAATCCTATCTGTGGCACCAGAAGCGGCAAATAGATGAGCGCTTCGGCCCAGCCCGCACGACCACGCCGGGCGCGATCCTCGCCTTCAAGCCAGGCGATTGCGAGCAATATCGAGAGTGTGGTGCTGGCCGCCGCGAGTATCACCGTGTTCCCAAGCGCTTTCGCCCAGCCGCTGCCAGGCGTGGACCATGCCCGAAGCGACCAGCTTTCCGGTGCGATATCCGGCCAGGGCCAGCGCCACGCCAGTGACCAGACAAGAAGCGAAAGCATCGCAAGCGCGCCAGCGGCGAACAGAAGTGCGGACAGCGCCGTGGCCAGCAGCAGGCCCGGCTCGGTCGTCACCCCTCGCCCACCGCGACGGATCCACCAAAGCCCGATGGTCCGCCCGACGCGCTCCAGCGCGACAAGGACGCCGAAGGCAAGCAACACCAGAGCAGCCTGCAACAGGGCGCCGGCCGAGCCTGGCAGAAGCAGCGCCGTGTCGGGCGAAGAGAACAGCCGCAGCACCAGCACGGCCAGCGTCGGAGGGTTCGACGGCCCAAGGATCAGCGCCATATCGACGACCGACAGGGAATAGGCCAGAACCACCATGACGGGCAGCCGGATCAGCGGCCAGACTTGCGGCATGATCACCTTGATCCATACGATCCCGCGGCCATAGCCCAGCGATCGTCCCGCGGCGATCTGCTGACGCACGGGAATCTGGCTCAGGCCCGAGAGGATCACCAGCAGAAGGAAAGGCACCTCTTTCACCATGAGGCCGAAAATCAGGGCAAGGCCCGCGGGATCGTTCACCGTGACCAGCATGGGAGGCCGGTCCAGTCCGAACAGCGGCGCAAGGCCGCG
>CAZRNL010000338.1:0-1187 GCA_964601395.1 uncultured Silicimonas sp.
GGATGTGCAGCGGATCCTGGAGGTCTATCGCCGGGCAGGGCGGTTCGCCGCGACGGTGACGCCACAGTATCGACCGTTGCCGCAGAACCGCGCGGACCTGATTTTCGTGATCGAGGAAGGTCCGAGCACAGGCGGGCGTTCGATCAACTTTCTCGGCAATGACCGGTTCTCGGACAACCGCCTGCGCCGGGAGATCATCACCCGCCAGTCGCGTTGGTGGAGGTTCTTCGAGCGCGCGGACAACTACAATCCTGGGCAGATTGAAGCTGACAGGGACCGTCTTGGAACTTTCTACCGGAATGAAGGCTATGCCGATTTCCGCGTGGTGTCCGCCGTCGCCGATCTTACTCCGGACCGTCGCGACTTCTATATCACCTTCACGATCGAAGAAGGCGAGCAGTACGATTTCGGCGAAATTTCGGTCAACACGGAACTGGAGAAACTGTCCGGGGAGCGCCTTGGGCTGATCGTACCCATGAAACGGGGCGACCTTTATCGTGCAGACCAGATCGAGGACGCCATTGACGTTATCACCATGGCGGCCGGCGTCGCAGGCTATGCCAATGTGGATGTCAGGCCGATCTCCACCCGCAATCCGGACACGCGCACGATTGACATTCGCTTCGAAGTCGATGAGGGGCCGCGCGTTTACATTGAGCGTATCGATATTGTCGGCAACACCCAGACGCTGGACCGTGTCATTCGCCGCGAGATCCGCGTGGCCGAAGGCGATGCATTCAACCGGATACTTCTCGATAGCGCTCGCAATAGAATCCGCGCACTGGGCTTCTTCACGCGTGACTCCGTCGAAGTAACGGATATTGACGGTTCGTCCGACGACCGAAAGGTCATCCGTGTTTCCGTTGAAGAAGAACCGACAGGGGAGTTAGCCTTCTCAGCCGGGTTCTCGTCATCCGACGCCTTCCTGTTCAGCGCCAGCGCATCGCAACGCAACTTTCGTGGCCGAGGACAGTTCGTCAGCGCTCGTATCCAGACGACGTCACGTCAACAGGACGTCGAGTTCAGGTTTACCGAGCCAAAATTCCAGGATCGCAACCTGGCCGCCGGTTTCGATCTTTTCCTCACCCAGTCAGACTTCTTCAGGGAGGCCGGATTCGAGAACAGCACGGTTGGCCTTGGCGGCCGCCTGCAGTTCCCGCTATCCAATACAGATCAGGTGGGCCTTC
>CAZRNL010000338.1:1197-2140 GCA_964601395.1 uncultured Silicimonas sp.
GCGACGACCTGAGACTTGATCCCCTGCTTAGCGATTGCACGAGTACAGCGTTCTTCCGCTCGTCGCTGTGCGACCAGCAAGGCAACAGGTTGACTTCATCTGTTGGCTATACGCTGACCATGAACCGGACCAATGACTTCCTCGAGCCGACGCGTGGGTTCGATCTCGCCTTCAGCCAGGACATTGCCGGACTTGGCGGCGACGTGAACTTCCTGCGCAATGAACTCAGGGGAAAAATGTACCGTGGTCTCTGGCCCGGAATTGTCGCCAGCGCTGCCCTGGAAGCTGGCTATATCGAAAGCTGGGGCGACGAAGGCGTCCGCATCAACAACCGGTTCTTCAAGGGCGGCAACACGTTTCGTGGATTTGACGTCGCCGGCCTAGGCCCGCGTGAAGTGCAGTATTTCCTCGAGACCGAAACAATCGCCGTCGATGTTGGCCTTCCGCCGCGCGAGAATTCCGTGCCGTTGCTCAATACCGACGGGACCCAACAGACCAACAGCGCCGGGCAGTTGCTCTACACCTCCGCAAGACGTGATGCATCGGGAGATCTGTTGCCGGTAAATATACGCCGCTTCAATGCCTTGGGCGGAAAGGCATATGCAATTGGGACCTTGGAGTTGTCCTTCCCGATACCGTATGTTCCCGAAGAGCTGGGGATTGGCGGCGCATTTTTTACTGAGTTCGGCACACTGGGTATTCTTGATGAGGCGGATCGCGAGAGACGGGCGGAGAGTGATTTCAGCGTGTTCAAAGTCGAAGACGCCGCCAGCCTGCGGGCAAGCGCAGGTATATCCATCGACTGGGATTCCCCGTTCGGGCCGATCCGGTTCGACTTCTCGGAGGTCCTTGCGTCAGAAGACTATGACCGCACAAAAAGCTTCCGCTTCAGCACAAACACAAGGTTCTAAGATGAAACTGCGCTCAATCTCACTTGCGGCGG
>CAZRNL010000338.1:2150-3711 GCA_964601395.1 uncultured Silicimonas sp.
CTTTGTCGGACTGTCGCACCTCTCGATTGCCTATGCCCAGGCAAAGGTTTTCGTTGTCAACGAAGACGTCATCCGTCGCGACAGCAAGATCGGACAGGATATCGTAGCGAAACTTGGAGAGGCGCGACAGGCTGGTGTGACCCAGCTTGGCCTTAGCGCCCTGTCGACCAAGATCCAGGCCGAAGACACGGCCCTGCAGCCACAAATCCAGTCGCTGACACCTGAAGCATTGAACGCCAATCCGGGGCTGAAGAGCCGTGTTGAGGCCCTTAACAAACTGAAAGTGGAGTTTCTGCAGAAAACGGACGCGCTCAACAACGCGCTTGATCAGCAGAATGATGCGGCATCAATGGCTTTTGCCGTCGCTCTTGAGCCAGCTGTCGACTACGCAGCCAAGGAGGCTGGCGCGGATGTGGTGCTGAGCTACTCGTCCACCTGGTATGTGAAGCCCGAGGCCGACCTCAGCGCGCGAGTGATCGCAAGGCTCGATGCAACAACGCCCACGCTGGCCTCGCTGCAGGCCGCGACGACTCCACCGTCCTAGATTGCTGTACCGTGCTTGATCCGCGCTTCTACTACACTGCGTGGGCGGCGACAGCCGGACAAATCGCAGACGTGATTTCGGGTAGCGTGGCCCGTGGCGATCCTTCGCAGATCGTGAACTCGGTAGCTGCGGCGGGTGAGGGGCAAGCGGACGACCTCATATTTGTCGATAGTCCCGAGACTGCCGGGCTTTGTGCGGCGGGCGTTTGCCTAACGACGCGAAACCTTGTCGATGCAGCTCATCCTGATGCTGTCGTCATCACCTCGAAAGCCCCCCGTGCGGATTTCGCGCGCGTTGCATCCCGGATCATTGGCGTCCGCGAGATCGAGCAAGGGCGCGCGGGCCCTGATCCACTGGCTTCGATTGGCGATGGCGTTGTGATCGAGCCCGGGTGTGTGATCGGCGCCGGAGCGGCCATCGGGGCGGGCGCTCGCATTGGCGCTAATACAGTGATCGGGCCAGGAGTTCAGATCGGCCGCTACGCCAGCATCGGCTCGGCTTGCTCGATACGCTATGCCCTGATCGGGGACGGGGTAACCATCCTATCCGGCGCCAGGATTGGAGAAACCGGATTCGGACTGGCCCCGGCTGAAAATGGGCTGGTTCTCTCTCCGCATTTTGGAAGGGTGGTGCTTCAGGATCGGGTCTCGATCGGCGCAAACTCGTGTGTTGACCGCGGCATGTTCGGCGACACTGTTATTGGCGAAAGTTCGCATATCGATAATCTCTGTCACATTGGACACAACACGCGAGTCGGCGCACGCGTTGTCATGGCTGCCTTCGCAGGCGTGTCCGGTTCAGTAGAGATTGGCGACAATGTACAATTCGGGGGCAGGGTCGGCGTCAAGGACCATATTCGCATCGGCAAAGACGCCAGCATTGCCGCTGGGGCGGCGGTTCTAAAGGATGTGGGAGAGGGCGAAACCCATGCCGGCTATCCCGCAAAGCCATTCCGCACATGGATGCGAGAGCTTGCATGGCTCTCGTCGGCGGCGCAAAATCGCTCCGGTGATGGCG
>CAZRNL010000339.1:0-3691 GCA_964601395.1 uncultured Silicimonas sp.
GTTTCTGCGCGTGATCTGCGGCACCGAAGCGCCGCAGTCGGCCGACCTGGTCCTGTCGATCGACGGGGTGGAGCATCGGACGACCGCCAAGGGCGACGGCCCGGTGGACGCCACCTTCAAGGCGGTGCAGCAGCTGTTCCCGCATGAGGCACATTTGCAGCTTTACCAGGTGCATGCGGTGACCGAGGGCACCGATGCGCAGGCCACGGTCAGCGTGCGGATGGAGGAAGAAGGCCGGATCGCCACCGGACAGGCGGCGGACACCGATACGGTGGTGGCCAGCGCCAAGGCCTACGTGAACGCGCTGAACCGGCTTCTGGTCCGGCGCGAGAAGTCGGATCCGAATTCCGACGTGAAGACTGTCAGCTACAAGGACGCTGGCTAGAGATCTGCGGTGCGGCGGGGGCGAGCGACAGCTCTTGCCCCGCTGCGCCACACCTTCGCCCCATTTCCCTGTGCGATTCGCGTCCGAGTCGCCGCAAATCCTGCCGTCAGGGCCTGACAGACCGGCTATTGTCCCGAAGCTGTGCTCAATCACCTGGTCTCGGTCCGCATAGGCTCCGAAATCGGCATCACAATCGACCTCTGCCGCCCAATTCCTGCCATATTCCTGCCGTAACAATGCCACTGAGACCAAAGTGTCCCGCGGTCTCGTGTGTAGGTGTAAGTGGTACAGACGATGTTTCGTCCTTTCGGTTCAGTCCTTTCAGTCTGCCTTCCGACAATGCGTGCCGGGTGCGATGCTTTGATGTCCCTCAAGCTTTCGCGCCCGGCCATTGCCGCGCAGACAAACCGAGCCGTCTTCCTCCCCTTGCTGGCACTCCTCAAAGCGGACGAGTTTCCGGGATTGGCCGTGATCGCCTTGGATCATCGCAATTCCCTTCAGACAAAAGGCGGGGTTCACCAACTCTGCTGACAAGATGCTCGATGGCGCGCAAGGCAGGTGGGGACCGGTCGCGCGCCAGATGGGTGGGGCAAGGGGCGCGTTCCGGTGGGGGGAACGCGCCCTTTTCAATTCCGGGAATTTATCTCAAATACTTGATTTAAATACATAAAATTCTATTTATTCTTGTCTTTGCCATATTTTTGCCACAATTTTATCGCAAAAAGGACGTGAGGCACCGCGTGTTCCGGGTGCCTCTTTACGAGTGTTCTGTTGGGTGGGCTATGTGTAGTTTCAGGTTTTGCCGCGGTCGCGGCCACTGTTTTCTTGAAGGTGTTTCTCCGTGCAGCGAGCACGCGGCAGACGAAGTTTCGACAATCGAAGAGGAAAAGGCTGTATCCAGGCGGATTCGCAGCATGGGCCTTTCGAGAACCGGCTTCGTACAATCCGTGCTTCTGCATGAAGCGGCTTTCGACGATCCGTTCGCAGGCTCCGTACGCTGAGAAAGCACGCGCGATAGCCGCCTAACCCCATTGCGTGGCACTTGTCTGTCGGTCTGTCGCGCCCTAGGGTCGGGCTCGGACTCAGGCGGCGAAAATCCCTATGACATATTGCGTTGGACTACTTCTGAACGAGGGCATCGTCTGTCTTTCGGACACCCGCACGAACGCGGGCCTCGACAACATCTCGATCTACCGCAAGATGTTCACCTTCTCTGCGCCGCAAGAGCGGATCATCGCGATCATGACAGCGGGAAGCCTTTCGGTGACCCAGACCGCATTGGCACGTCTGGAAGAGGCCGCCGCGGATCCGGAGGCAACACCTCAAACATCAATCCTGCTTGCGCCTACGATTCTGCAGGTGGCCGGCATCGTGGGCCGCACCTTGGCGGAAACCAGCCGCGAGGTGGCGGGCCGCATGGGCGGCAATGCCTCCAGCGCTTCGGCGAGCATGATCCTTGCGGGTCAGCGCAAGGACGGCGACATGCGCATGTTCCTCATCTACCCGGAGGGCAACTTCATCGAAGCGACGGCGGACACACCCTATCTGCAGATCGGCGAACACAAGTACGGCAAGCCCATCCTCGACCGGGTCGTGACGCCCGAAACCAGCCTGACGGACGCCAAGAAGGCAGTGCTGTTGAGCATGGATTCGACGCTGCGCTCGAACCTCAGCGTGGGCATGCCTCTGGACATGATCCTGATCGAGAAAGATGCGCTGCGCGTCACCGAGAACCGCCGGATCGAAGCGCAGGACCCGACTTTCTCGGCAATGAGCGCCGCCTGGTCCGACGCCCTGCGCGACGCCTTCACCAAGATCAGGATCTGATAGGGTTAGGCACGGTCCCGACCGAAAAAGTCCAGCGTTTCGGACATGAAACGCTCGCGCAGCAACGGCGCTTCCATCATCAGTTCGTGCCGGGCGCCCTCGACAACGCGAAGCTCTGCTCCCGGCCAGTCGAGAGCCACCTGTTCGATACTTTCGACCGAAACGATGGTTTCCGCGGTTCCCACGAAGATCAGTGCCGGATACTCGGGTCGCGGCATGGACCGCAGGGTCCGGCACTCTTTCAGGGCCTCGCCCAACCAGTGGAGTGACGGACCGCCGAGTGCGAACTCCTCCGCTTCCGTCAACTGCCGGGCCATCATCGCAAAGTGATCCCGGTCCGACGTGAGCGGGTTCACCGCGAATCCGCTTTCCATGACGAAGTCGACGGGACGACTGCCGGGCGTGTAGCGCAAATGCTGATTCACCAAGCGGGCCAATCCCGGCAGGATCATAGCCAGGGGACGTTTCGTGGCGCTGATCTCGATCCCCCACATCGGCGCCGAGAAAACGGCGCGGCGAACCGGCAGTCCTTCGATGAGCGCGCGCAGACCGATGCAACCTCCCATCGAATGGGCCACCAGAAACCTGGGCCCGGGCAATTCCGCGTCATCGATCACGGACAGGAAGGCCGCAACGTCGCGCTGGTAATCGGTGAAACTCATGACGTGACCGAGCAGCCTGTCGTCGACCAACCGATCCGAGAGCCCCTGGCCGCGCCAGTCCACGGTCGCCACCGAGTAACCAGACGCAGTCAGATCGCGGGCGACGCGGGCATATTTCTCTGCATACTCCGTGCGTCCGGGAAAGATCAGGATCGTGCCAAGGGAATTTCGGACTTTCCACAGGACGACGCGAATCTGGACCTCATCCTCAGTGATGGCCCAGACTGCGACCGCGTCGTCGGGTCCGTCGACCAAATCCGACCTGAAGGGTGCCGCTTCCACTCTTCAGGAAAGCGCAGGCGCAAGCCGCATCGCGGCTCCCATGTCGCCGTCGATCTTCAGCCGGCCGGACATGAAGGCGGACGTCGGATTCAGGTTGCCTTCCAGGATGTCGCGGAAGGTATCGGCGTCGGCGGTCATCGTTACCTCCGCCTCTTCGTCGCCGGCGCGCGCACCATCGGGATCCAGCATGATGGCGCCTTCATCCTCGATCACGAACTTGGCCGTACCGGCAAAGCCGTCCGCACCCAGTTTCTCGTTCAGGGCGCTTACGGCCTGCTCGATAACGTTGCTCATTGGAACTCTCCTTCAACACTGCTTGAGGGGGACTCGCTTTCGCCCCGCATTGTATTACTATTGGATCTGTTATGATGCTGATCGCTCAATACCTCAAATGCGCCGTTGCGGCACTTGCTGCAAGTCTGGTATTCCTGACGTCTGCCTCGGCAGACGATGCCGAGCTTGAGGCGCTGTTCGAAGGCCTGAGAAACGCTCAGGGGCCATCGGCCGAGCAGATCGAGCAGCGGATTTACGAGAT
>CAZRNL010000340.1:0-3666 GCA_964601395.1 uncultured Silicimonas sp.
AGAAGGCCAAGACGACGAACCCGCTGATCCTGCTCGACGAGATCGACAAGATGGGGCAGGACTTCCGCGGCGATCCGGCGTCGGCGATGCTGGAGGTATTGGACCCCGAGCAGAACTCGACCTTCGTGGATCACTACCTTGAGGTGGAATACGACCTCTCGAACGTGTTGTTCCTGACCACGGCGAACTCCTACAACATGCCGGGGCCGCTTCTGGACCGGATGGAGATCATCCCGCTGGCCGGGTACACCGAGGACGAGAAGCGCGAGATTGCCAGGCAACACCTTGTCGACAAGCAGGTCAGGAACCACGGTCTTCGCAAGACCGAGTTCGAACTGACGGACGAGGCGCTGAACGAGATGATCCGCACTTATACCCGCGAGGCCGGCGTGCGGAATCTTGAGCGCGAGATTGCCAAGCTGACGCGCAAGGCGGTGACCAAGATCGTCCGCAAGGAAGATAAGAAAGTCGTCGTAACGCCCGAGAACCTCGAGGAATTCCTTGGGGTGAAGAAGTACCGCTATGGACTTGCCGAGAAAGAAGACCAGATCGGTGTCGTCACCGGGCTGGCTTGGACCAGCGTGGGCGGCGATCTGCTGCAGATCGAAGCTTTGCGGCTGCCGGGCAAGGGCCGGATGAAGACGACCGGCAAGCTGGGCGACGTCATGAAGGAGTCGATCGACGCGGCGTCATCCTATGTGCGGTCGATTGCGCCGAAGATCGGTGTGAAACCGCCGAAGTTCGACACGATGGACATCCACGTCCACGTTCCGGACGGAGCGACGCCCAAGGACGGACCGTCAGCCGGTTTGGCTATGGTTACGTCGATCGTGTCGGTCCTGACGCAGATCCCCGTCCGGAAGGACATCGCGATGACGGGCGAGGTATCCTTGCGCGGCAACGCGATGCCGATTGGCGGCCTGAAGGAGAAACTTCTGGCGGCGCTTCGGGGTGGCATCACGACGGTCCTGATCCCGGAAGAGAACGAAAAGGACCTGGCCGAGATCCCGGACAACGTGAAGAAAGGGCTGAAGATAATCCCCGTCACGCATGTCTCTGAAGTCCTCAAGCTCGCGCTTGTCCGCACTCCGGAACCGATCGAATGGGACGAGGCTGCGGAAGAAGCGGCTGCCGCGGAACGGGCAGCACGGATGACGCAGGAAGCCGAAGGCCGTCTGGCGCACTGAATCCGTTGCTGCGCGAATAGAGCAAAAGAAGGTGCGTCCCGGTCGGGGCGCGCCTTTTTCATTACATTTCCGCGTTGAGTCTATTTGGGAATCGGTACCACCGGCGGCGCAACCGACGATCCACCGGAACTTGCTGCTGCCGCTGCGGCGACAAAAGCAAGGATCAGGAGAGGCACGATAAAGCCGCCGGACGATCCCGTCTGAGCGGCGATGACTTCGGGCGCGAGGACGACCTCGGCCTCGAGCAACGGTTCAGCGAGGCCGCCTGACCAAACAGTGGTCGGAACCAGTGCGGCAGATAACGCCAGCACGCGAAGTAAAGTGTGTTTCAAGATGCCCCCATATGTGCGAATCTGGCCGCAGAATGGGATCACTGCCCGGCAGAGGCAAACCGAATTCTTCCTCGGTCGCGGCCGTCAGGAACGGATTGACACAATAAGAAACGCGGCCCGCTACAGGCCGCGTTATTAGTCCGTGTTCGCTTGAGCTTGGCTCAGTTGGACGCGATGGCGACGATAGCGGCCAGAAGCAGCAGCGGAACAACGATGCCGCCCGAGCTACCGGTCGACTCTTCGACGACGATTGCCGGCTCCATGACAGGCTCGCTCATGCCGCCAGCGAAAGCAGCGCTTGCGGACAGTCCGGCGATTGCAGCCAGAGTGAAAACAGTCTTACGCATTTAGGCAGTCCTTTCAGTTCATTGCCAAGAATCCAAAATCATGCACGCACGAAAAGGTCAATCGTGTCTAGATATAGGACCTTCTTGTCTGCGCAGATGGACGCAGGAATGTAACACTTTTTGCGTTGGCGGTGTCTAGATATCGCTTTTCATTTATTTTTACCTGTTGCGGGAACTCTTGCGCGGTGTGGAAACAGCGTCTAATAGGCGGCCCGTCGGGTGATTAGCTCAGTGGTAGAGCGCTTCGTTCACATCGAAGATGTCGGGGGTTCGAATCCCTCATCACCCACCAGAACCTGCCCGGACCGAGCCGGCCCTGCATCTCGCCTGCGGGATGTCTCTCGACGTGTCGGAAAGAACCCTCGCTTCAGCAAGACAAGTGCAAAAGCCGTCTCGCTGACGATGGCCACCAGGTAGGCAGGTTGGAAAAGGCCGCCAAGGTCAGGATCCGTGATCCGAAGGGTTGTGCCAGTCAGATAGATTCCCCCGGTGACGATGACCAGACCTCCCAACCAGACCGGAAAAGCTGGGTGACGACCGATCAGAATGCCCGTCAGGATGCTGGAAAAGCCGAAGAAAACAAGCCCGAGATCATAACCCGCCGCATGCAGGTTCAGGGATCGCAAAGCCACGGCGCTGTCACCATCGGCAAGAAGAAGCGCTGCATGCTGGAGATGGATGAGGTTGCCCGCCAGCACGGCCGCCTGAAGCAGACGGAACAGTGCCGCAAGAGCGCTCAGTCCCCGGTCGACCGATGAAAGCAGGGAAAAGAGAAGTGCGGCCAAGACGACATCGGCAACGATCATCAGGCTGTCGGCCAGAATCGAGAATGGCAGAATATGCCGGTTGGCGGCGAGGGCCGACAAGGGGTCCGCGGCGCCGACGACGGGTTGGCGCAGGCCGATTTCGGCACCGAGGGCGAGCAGGATGATCGCCGCGTAAAGAAGTCCGGCAACGCGGAAGACGTTCGTTTCTGACCAGTTCATGAGAGGCGAAGTCATCGGGTCCTCACTTCGGTTGACGTCCTGGGAAGGTTCCGGGTTTTGTGCGAGGCGAGCGTGCGAATTTGGCTTTCGTGGCAGATGGAAAGGATTTCAGCGCGGACGGCTTCACTCAGCGTCGGCTGTCTTCTGTAATGATGTGGCATGTCTTCTATCCTTGCGGTTTGATTCGATGATTGGCACGCTACGACCTCAAGTTAACTTGAGGACAAGGGGTTTTCCTGGAAAGGGGCGAGATGGCGACGATCAGCGATTTGAGCGTGGGCGAGATGGCTGCGCGTGCCGGAGTGCCGGTCTCAACCGTGCATTTCTATGAAGCAGAGGGTCTCATCGAAAGTTGGCGAACACCGGCAAATCACCGGCGCTATGACCGCAGAGAGCTGCGACGGATCGCAATTGCCCGCATTGCACAGTCGGTCGGCATTCCATTGGCCGAAGTGAAGACGGTTCTCGACCGCATCCCCCGCGGCCAGGTCGTCAGCAAGGCTGTCTGGGCCGAGGCGGCCGAGCCGTGGCAGGCGCTACTGGAGGAAAGGCTGGAGTTATTGACCCGTCTGCGCGACCAGATGGGATATTGCATCGGATGTGGCTGTCTCTCGATCGACACTTGTCCGCTGTACAACGAAGGTGACAAACTGGGCAGGAACGGACCCGGAGCGCGGCGATGGATCGGCGAAGCCAGAGAGCGCGTCGCCGTCGAGAAAGGCTGAGGCTTGCAAGGAACCCGGCAACCGGTTAATCCCCGATCCGGCGGGTGATTAGCTCAGTTGGTAGAGCGCTTCGTTTACACCGAAGATGT
>CAZRNL010000341.1:0-3656 GCA_964601395.1 uncultured Silicimonas sp.
TGGTTCCATTTCCTCAGGTCTCAGCCCTGCAATTACAGTAACTCTATGAGTTGCTGTATAGGTGTCGGTAACGACCAAAACCCGCGGTTATTTGCCGCGGTTGGATGCGGCGGGTAGGTGCCCGGCGGAATGCGGGCTTTTGCCCAGGCAGGTCGGATCGAGGATTGTCGGCGGTCGACTGGCGTGGGTAGCCGTGACAAGTGCGTCGGAACGCGGTAAGAGCAGCAGGCCGAAGAGACAAGGCGTAGCGCCAGCACTGATTTGACGGTCACACTGACGCTACGCCCCCACCGTGCAATCGCACAGCAGGGTCAGTGTGGCAGCCAAGACCCTGTTTTTCCAGTACTCATCGGCAAGGAATACCGATGGACCTCTGCGCACGCCTTTTTCACTGCGCCCGTTGTCATTGTCAGGTCATCCTCTGTCGGCGCTGCGACCGAGGCCATGTCTATTGCGTCAACGGCTGTGCATCAGAGGCGCGTCGGGCGTCGGTGCGCCGGGCCGGGGCGCGTTACCGGGCGACCCGTCGCGGCCGCCTGAACAATGCCCTGCGCCAACGCCGTTTTCGCGCCCGGCACAAAAAAGTAACGCATCAGGGTTCCGCTCCGCCGGCGCCGGCTGCTGTACTCCCGGTAACCAGGAAAGCCGCGGAAAAGCCCGCGCAATACGGTCCCTGCCACCGCCCTGACGGCGTCCAGTGCCATCGCTGTCGTTGTGATTGCAATCCGTTCTTGCGTCAGGACTTCCTCCGGTCTCCTTCCTGCGTGCGCGATGGCCGACCGTGATCGCCACGCCTGTGTACCACCGGAGAGACGATGATCGACAAGGCCCTCGAAGCACAGATCCTGCGTTACCACTTTGTCGAACAGTGGGGCGTGAATACCATTGCCCGGCAATTGGGAGTCCACCACACGACCGTCGACCGGGTGCTGGCGCAGGCCGGTCTGCCGAAGGCCGATCGGGCCGGGCGTTGCTCGATCGTCGATCCCTACCACCCGTTGATCCGCGAGACTCTGGCGCAGTATCCGACGCTCACCGCCGCGCGGCTGATGGCCATGGCCCGCGAGCGCGGTTATACCGGCGGGGCCAGCCAGTTTCGCGCGCACGTTGCGCAGCTGCGACCGCGCCGCCCGGCCGAGGCCTACCTGCGTCTGAAGACGCTGCCGGGCGAACAGAGCCAAGTCGACTGGGGCCACTTCGGCCACGTCCAGATCGGTCGCGCCAAGCGCCCGTTGATGGCCTTTGTGATGGTGCTGAGCTTCAGCCGACAGATTTTCCTGCGCTTTTATCTAAACCAGCGCATGGACAACTTTCTGCGCGGCCATGTCGCGGCCTTTACCGCCTTTCAGGGCGTCTCGCGGGTCCTGCTGTACGACAATTTACGCTCCGCCGTGCTCGAGCGCCGTGGCGAGGCAATCCGCTTCCATCCGACCCTGCTGGATCTGTCGGCGCACTATCGCTTCGAACCGCGCCCGGTGGCGCCGGCCCGCGGCAACGAGAAAGGCCGTGTCGAGCGCGCGATCCGCTACATCCGGGAAAACTTCTTTGCCGGACGCACCTGGGCAGACCTCGATGAACTCAATGCCCAGGCCGCGGCCTGGTGTAGCGGCCCCAGTGCCCAGCGGCCCTGTCCCGAAGACCCCGCGCTCAGCGTCGGCGAGGCCTTCGCCCAGGAGCGTGCGCACCTGATCGACCTGCCCGACAATCCCTATCCCACCGAGGAGCGGCTCGAGGTGCACGTCGGCAAGACCCCGTACGTGCGTTTCGACCTGAATGACTACTCGGTACCGCACACCCATGTCCGACGCACCCTGACGGTGTCGGCGTCACTGACCCGGGTCCGGGTGCTCGACGGCGAAAGCGTGATCGCGACCCATCCCCGGGCCTTCGACAAGGGCCAGCAGATCGAGGACCCGGTACATGTCGCCGACCTGGTCGCGGTCAAGCGCGCCGCCCGGGCGCACCGCGGTCTGGATCGCCTGGCGCAGGCGGTGCCCGCCAGTCGTGAACTCCTGCAACACGCCGCCGAGCGTGGTACCCCGTTGACACGGGCCATCGCCGCGCTGGTAACGCTGCTCGACGACTATGGCGCCGCGGAACTCGAGCAGGCCATCGCCGAGGCCCTGGCCCATGACGTGCCGCATCCGAATGCGGTCCGCCAAGTCCTCGAACGCCGCCGCGAGCAGCGGGCGCAACCGCCACCGCTGACCCTTACGCTGCCCGACAACGACAAGGCCAGGGGCATCGTCGTGCGACCCGCGTCGCTGGCGTCCTACGACCTCCTCAAGACCCCACCGACGGAGCCGCTCGATGATGACACCGACTGATGCCACCCCGACACCGCGTACCGCGCTGCAACAGCAGGTCAGTGCACTGCAACTCCACGGCCTGCTCGCCCACTGGGACGAACTCACCGATGAGGCCCTGGCCTGGGTAGCGCAACTGACCCAATGGGAGACTCGCGAGCGAGCGCAGCGTGGCCTGAAGCGGCGCCTGTGCGCCGCCCATATCGGCCGCTTCAAACCGCTCGCCGACTTCGACTGGGACTGGCCGACCCAGTGCGACCAGGCCGCCGTCGCCTCGCTGATGAACCTCGACTTCATCGCCGAGGCGGTCAATGTCGTCCTGGTCGGACCCAACGGGGTCGGCAAATCCATGATCGCGCAGAACCTCGCCCATCAGGCCGTCATCCACGGCCACAGCGCGCTGTTTGTCAACGCCGCCCAGATGCTCGGTGAACTCGCCGCCCAGGATGGCGACAGCGCCCTGCGCCGGCGCTTCGCCCACTATGCGCGACCGGACGTGCTGGCCATCGACGAGATCGGCTATCTGTCCTACGGCACCCGCCATGCCGATCTGTTGTTTGAGATCATCAACCGCCGCTACGAGCGCAAACCGACCATCATCACCACCAACCGCCCGTTTGCCGAATGGAGCGAGGTCTTCCCCAATGCCGCCTGCGTGGTCTCGATCGTCGATCGCCTGGTGCATCATGCCGAGATCCTGGGCATCGAAGGGGAGTCGTATCGCATGCGCGAGGCGCGCGAGCGCGCCGCCCGCAAAGCGTCCGCGAACAAGCGACCGCGTCGCCCCTCGGTCACTACCAAAATCACCCCATCGGGAGACGCCCCCGCATGAGCCTGTCCATCACCCGCCTGCCCACCCACTGGGACGCGGCCGAGGCCTATACCGTGATCGCGTTTCTTGACCTGCTGCGTGATCAGCTATGGGAGACCTACGGTGACGAGATCACCGAGCTGTTACGCGCGGCCGACAGCCAATCGGACCGTAACGAGCGGCAAATCGAATTGGCCTTTGACGACCAGCTGGATTTCTAGACCGCGGGCATCATCCCGCTGATCAGGTCGCCTGCATGATCGACGGCAGCAGCGTCACCCCACTGCCGGCTACCTCCGCGGCAAATAGCCGCGGTTTTACTTCGGCGATAACACCCGGTAGCCTGGAGATCGGAACATCCCGGATTCCGCTGCGCTGCATCCAGGCTACGGAGTCGTATCGATTCGCCCGTAGCCTGGATGAAGGCCAAAGGCCGCAATCCGGGATGAAACTGCCTTGGTGCTGCCCGGTGGCCTGGCGATCTGAACATCCCGGATTCCGCTGCGCTGCATCCAGGCTACGGAGTCGTATCGATTCGC
>CAZRNL010000342.1:0-3649 GCA_964601395.1 uncultured Silicimonas sp.
TGCAATGGGACATCGACCGGATCGTGCGCGACCATCCCGAGCTTACGCTGTCGGCCACGAAAGAGATGCAGGTCGCCTGAGTAGGGCATCGACGGAAACGTTTGCGCTCTCCGTACAAGGATACGTGGGGCAGCAAGGAGTTACCGAAGATGCGACTGATTCTCGCCCTGCTCTGCCTTCTCGCCGGAAGCGCCGCACCGGCTGAACCGCTTCAGAGCCGAGGCATCGCCTATGGTGCCGATAGCGCCCAACGGCTTGACGTCTATTCCGACACCGCCCACCAGGCCTCCCCCATCATTGTCATGCTGCACGGCGGGGGCTGGAAGCGCGGGACCAAGTCCATGCCAGTTGTGTGGAAAGACAAGGTCGCATGGTGGGTACCGCGCGGCTACGTCTTTGTCTCGGTCGAGACCCGGCTTCTGCCAGAGGCGCGCCCCGACGCACAGGCGGACGATTTCGCGAAAGCGGTCGCATTCGTCCAGAAGAACGCCCGGAAGTGGGGCGGTGATCCCTCTCGCGTAGTTCTGATGGGCCATTCCGCAGGAGCCCATATCGCAGCACTTCTTGCCAGTGATACAGATCTGCGCCGCCGCAACGGCGTTGCCGCTCTTCGCGGTGCTGTGGCGCTCGATTCCGGCGCACTCGACCTCGAGGCGGTGATGACCGCCCGGCACTTCCCGCTCTACGACGACGCTTTCGGAACGGATCCCGAATACTGGGCGCAGGTTTCGCCGCTCCGTCGAATGTCTTCCGACGCGCCCCCGATCATGGCCGTCTGCTCGTCACAGCGGCGCAGGGTCTGCGATGAGGCCCAAGACTATGCCGGCGCGGCGGCCCGCAAGGGCGTCGAGGTCACAGTGCTACCTGTCGCCCTGTCGCATCGCCAGATAAACGGCAATCTGGGAGAGCCTTCGGACTTCACCTCCGTGGTTTCGGACTGGATTGCGGACAGGGTGCGCTGAGTGCTGTGAGCCGATAGCCTCGGTTATCCCAAATCCGACCCTGATCAGCACCCGGAGCATCCTCAGCGAGCTGTCCTGTCCGCCCTAATGAGGCCACATTGGCCTGCTCTAAAACGCCGGCGATGGGGGTACACCATCGATGCTTTGAGTAGGGCTACGAGGCACCACTATGGACATGAACAGCTTCCTGGACGGAGCGATCGTGAAGCTTGCGGCACCCGTCGTGCCGTCCGAGCGGGTGTTTTACCTTTATCTGATCTCGGCCTTCGTCATCGCCATCGGCACCTACATCTGGTTCTCGTATCGCGAGGAATCGCAGCGCCCCGAAGGGATCTCCAAGGGTCTTCTGGGCTACATCTTCGATCCGCGCATCTGGTTCCACGCTTCGGCAAAGCAGGACTATGTCTTCTTTTTCCTCAACGGCATCATCTACTACGGCATCATAGCCCAGCTGCTGGTCTCGGGTCACGTCCTCTACGGGAGCTTCGTCACCGGGCTGGAAGCCCTGTTTGGCACGCGCGATCTGGCCATATTCTCTCCCTCGCCCCTGACGGCGGCGCTTTACACGCTGGCAGTCGTGCTTGCGATCGACCTTGCCATCTGGCTTACGCACTACCTCCAGCACAAGGTCGGCCTGCTCTGGCAATTCCACCAGGTCCACCATTCCGCCGAGGTGCTGACACCGATGACGGTCTACCGGATGCACCCGGTCGACCTGTTCTTCAGCGGACTCGTGACGATCGTCCTGACGACGCTTGCCTTCTCGGGTTTCGCATACTTGACCGCATCCGAACCGGCGGAAATCTCGATCATGAACGTCAACGTGGCGCTCTTCACGTTCTACCTGATCGGCTACAACCTCCGGCACTCGCACATCTGGGTCTCGTATCCGCTCTGGCTGTCCTACATTTTTATTAGCCCGGCACAGCACCAGACCCACCACTCTATCGACGTAAAGCACTATGATCGCAACTTCGGCTTGATCTTCGCGTTCTGGGATTGGTTGTTCGGCACGCTTTACGTGCCTAAAGGCTACGAAAAGCTTGAATTCGGGATCAGTCGCGACGAGCCGAACCCTTTCGGCTCGGTCACCGACATCTACATCAAGCCGTTCCGTATGGCCTGGGCCCACATGTCCGGCGATCGGTCGACGCTGCCCCGTCGTGTCATCCTGGTTGCGATGATCGGTCTTGTCACCTTCGGCTTCGTCACGCTGCGCCACAGCTCCAAAGTCTCGGCCGCCAATCAGGCCCTGCCAAGCCTGCATCTGGAAGACCTGACTTGGACCGAAATCGACCACGCTCTCGGATCGGGATACGACACTGTCATCGTGCCAACAGCGGGAACCGAGCAGAATGGGCCCCACGTCATTCTAGGCAAGCACAGATACATCGTGCATGAAACCTCCGATCGCATCGCCGCGCGCCTTGGAGATACCCTTGTCGCACCGGTGATCAGCTATGTGCCCGAAGGCGATACCGGCGATGCGCCGACCGGACACATGATGTTTCCGGGTACCATCAGCCTGCCCGAAGATGTCTTCGAAGTGGTGCTCGAGCACACAGCACGAAGCCTTGCCACTCACGGCTTCACCCGCATTGTCTTCATCGGGGACAGTGGCGGCAATCAATCGGCTCAGGCCGCTGTAGCGCATGCGCTGAACGCCGAATGGGCCGATAGCGGCGTAAAGGTTCTTCACATCGAGGCCTACTATTCGGACAACGATCAGGTCGCGTCGCTTCTGGCCGATGGCTATTCAATGGACGAAATCGGGCTGCATGCCGGTATCCGCGACACATCCGAATTGCTTGCCGTTCATCCACAGGGCGTGCGCGGCAACCCGATTCTACCTCAGCCTGGCGCCGATCCGGGCTACAGTGGAGCTCCCGCAAAGGCGACCGCCAAGATCGGTGAGCGCATGATAACCCTCAAGGTCGAAGCCGCGCTTGAAGAAATCGAACGCCTGACCGGGCTCGATGGCTGACGCTGGTCCCGCCAACCTTCTGTGGATAAGTCTGTTGAGGCATTTGCCTTGAGTTACAGGGACTTCCCTCGTGAACGCGATGCGGTCAGCGACGCGCTTCCCGGCACCAGGGGACGCGACGTCGGATGACATACTTCAACATATTTTGCCGCCAGGACAGCGTTTCCGCCAATCGGGCCGGGCATTTCCCTGATTTTCTGGTGTTTGACGAAAGCTGCCAACTTTTTCCCGATTGGGAACAATCCTGTAAAAACTGAAGAATTGGTATCCTTACGTCGCAGGACATTGACGCCGCCGGGTGTATCCACTACCTGTCCACTCAATTACGGCAGCTTGTGGATAAGCCTGAGGTCATCCGGACCCGCGCCGTGCGAAGACGACGGGCCGCAGGACTGGTCCGTAAACATGGACCAATATGATAAAATTTTCCGATCTGGCGTTGTCGCCGAAGGTATTGAAGGCGGTCGAGGCTGCCGGTTACGAAACACCCACTCCGATTCAGGCAGGTGCCATCCCCCCGGCTCTCGAGGGCCGCGATGTTCTTGGGATCGCGCAAACGGGAACAGGCAAGACCGCCAGTTTCACGTTGCCGATGATCCATAGGCTTGCGCGGGGACGCGCCCGTGCCCGCATGCCTCGCAGCCTCGTCCTTTGCCCGACGCGCGAACTGGCGGCACAGGTGGCCGAGAACTTCGACACCTAC
>CAZRNL010000343.1:0-3625 GCA_964601395.1 uncultured Silicimonas sp.
TAATGCGTGTCGCAATCATAGGTCAGGTTCGGCGTGGCGGCTGCCAGATGCGTCATCGCGGCAAGGCTGATGCCCAGGTGCGAGTTCGAGTGCATCGAAAGGCCGAGCCCCCAGATATCGCAGATCCGCGCCAGTTCGCGGCTGGCCTGAAGCCCACCCCAGTAGTGGTGATCGGACAGGATCACGCGGAAGGCATCCTGCGCCATGTTGGGCGGCAGGTGATCGTTGGTGACGACATACATGTTGGTGGCCAGCGGAATGTCGGTGGCGGCCTGCACCTGTGCGTTCCCGTCGATCCCGACGGTCGGGTCTTCGAGATACTCGATCAGGCCGGTCAGGCGGGGCAGCAGTTTCAGCGTGGTCTCGACCGACCAGCCGCCGTTGGGATCGATCCGGAGCGGCGAGTCGGGGAAGGCGTCGCGCAGCGCCTCCAGCCCGGCGATTTCCGCCTCGGGCTCCAGGATGCCGGCCTTCAGCTTGATCGCGTCGAAGCCGCCGATCTCCTTGAAGCGGCGGGCCTCGTCCACCAGTTGCTCGGGTGTCAGCACCTCGCCCCACTCGTCACCGGTGCCGTCGGCATGGGCGGCGAACTTGTAGAAGAGATAGGCCGAGAAGGGCACGGTTTCGCGCACCTGTCCGCCCATCAGGTCGCAGACCCTGCGACCCGTGGCCTTGCCATAGGCGTCCCACATGGCGACCTCAACCGCTCCGACGACGCGTGGCAACAGCCGTTCGGCCCCGACATAGCCCTGCATGTCGCCCTCGACCGCCGCACGGCCGCGCGCCCAGAGGCCGTTGAGGTCGGTCACGTCCATCCCGACAAGCAAGGGGGTCAGCTTTGCCAGACCGTCCAGAACGGGCAGGGTGCCATAGCTTTCGCCCAGGCCGATGACGCCGTCCTCGGTCTCGACCTCGATGATCGAGCGCAGAGCGAAAGGCTCGTGGCAGCCGGAGTTGTTCAGAAGCGGCGGGTCGCGGAATGCGATGGGGGTGACGCGGACATCCGCGATGCGCGTATCAGCCATGATTCACCACGTTGCCTTCGATGTAATCCATGTTCAGATCCTGCCCGATGCCCGGCTCATTGCGGGCGTGGACATAGCCGTCGGCGTCCATCTCGTCGTCGATCCGGTTCTGGTACTCCTTGGGCTTGTCGTAGTCGATGAACGGATGCAGCAGGCCGCGCTCGTAGAAGGACGTGTTCGGGATGGCGCAGACGACGGCCAGGTTGCCCGCCCCGGTGCCGTGGATCTCGCAGGACATGTGGAAACATTCGGCCATCATCGCGGCCTTCATCACCGGGTTGATCCCGCCCATGTCCCATACCCCGGAGCGGACGATGTCGCAGGCGTCATGCTTGACCCATTCCGCGCGGGTCCAGTGCTTGCCGGTCATGGTCTCGGGGCCGAGAATGTTCAGATCCGTGTTCGAAGTCAGCCACTTGTAGGACGACATGGAGGCTTCTTCCATCGGCTCCTCCATCCAGCGGAAGTCGAGTTCCGCCAGCCTGTTCGCCAGCCAGAGCGTGTCGGTCCGGGAATAGAAGTGGTGCGGATCGAGCATCAGGGGGATGTCGGGGCCGACCGCTTCACGCACTGCGGCGCAGGCCTTGTAGTCCTTCCTCACATCCGGCGCGCCGGGCACCGGCGGCATCCAGCCATGCAGCTTGACCGCCTTGTAGCCGCGCGTGTTCACCATCCAGTCGGCGAAACGGGCATAATCCTCGGGCGTGGCCAGGCCGTCTTCAAGGTCGTCGCCGCACATGGTCGAGCCATAGGCCAGCACCTTTTCGCGGTGGCCGCCCAGAAGCTTCCACACGGGCTGGCCGGTCTTCTTGCCGATGAGGTCCCAAAGCGCCAGATCGATGGCCGCCAGCGTTCGGTCCATGAGGGAACCGCCCGACAGCCGCTGCCACTTGTAGATCTTGTACCAGAGCTTGTCGGCGCGCATCGGGTCTTCGCCGATGACGTTCGGCCGCACGAAGCGGTCGAGGATCGGCCCGGCCACGTCGGCGGGACGGCAGATGGTCTGACCTTCGGTTCCATCGTCGGCGGTGATGGTCAGAAGCGCGCTGGTGGTGTCGCTTTCGGGGCCGGGATGCCCGTGGCCGTCGCTGTCGCGGACGGTATTCGTCTTGTGGCGGAACTCGGTGACGGAGAGTCTTTCGATTTTCATAGGGTTATCCGGCTTATTTCAGGTGTTTCAGGAAAGTGGCGGCGCGGGTGATGCAGGCTCTGGCCGCAGGCACCAGTCGACCGCGATTGATGAACCCGTGGGTCACGCCCGGCTCGATGTGGAGTTCGTGCCTGACCCCGGCCTTTGCGAAGGCCTCTGCCATTGCGCGGCTGTCGTCGAGCAGCACGTCATGCTGGGCGGCGATCAGGCAGGCAGGTGGCATCCGGGACAGGTGGTCGGACAGAAGCGGAGCGATGAGGGGGTCGACGTCCCGTTTCCGATCAGGGTCGTACATCGCGAAAAGGTCGACCATGCGCTCGCGGGTCAGTCCGGGGCCATTTTGGTATGTCCTGTAGCTTTCGGTGGTGAAATCGGACCCGAGCACGCCGTAGAACAGGACCAGCCCCGCGAAACTGTCCATCGGCAGAGCAAGCGTAGTCGCCATCGCGAGGTTCGCACCCGCAGAGGCACCCCCAAGAGCAATTTCTCTGGTGTCGAGGCCAAGCGCGCCGCCCTCGGTCCTGAGCCAGTCCACGGCCGCGCGGCAATCGTCGAGACCAGCCGGAAAGGGATGATCCGGCGCCAGTCGGTAGGAAATGCCCAGGACGTTCCAGCCGCTTTCAAGCGCGATGCCTCGCGCGGAGGATTCGTTCAGCGCAACCGACCCGCCCGCCCAGCCGCCGCCGTGGATATAGAGAAGGACCGGGCCGTTCGATCTGCCGCGGTAAAGCCGGGCGCGTTGTTCCTGTCCTGCCGCGCCGGGGATCACGAGATCATCGACAGGCACGGACGGCGCGTCCGCGTTCCAGAATGCTGCGGCCTCGTCGTCTGTGGCGAATGTCTCTCCGACGCGCAGGGCTTCCTGCATGCCTTCGGCAAACTGCATCATGCGGTCTCGTGGTAGCGGTGTCTCTGCCGCGTGCCGCGAAGCGCCGGGTCGGCAATCGGAACCGACGACAGTAGCGCCTTGGTATAGGGGTGCTGCGGATCGGTGATGACCTGCTCGGTTTCGCCGATCTCGACGATCTTGCCGCGATACATCACCGCAACGCGGTCGCAGAAATAGCGGATCACGGCCATGTCATGGCTGATGAAGATGAAGGAGAGTCCCATCTCGGCCTGGAGTTTCAGAAGCAGGTCCAGAACCTGGGTGCGGATGGAAACGTCGAGCGCCGATGTCGGTTCGTCGGCGATGACCAGCTTGGGGTCGAGCGCGATGGCGCGGGCCACGACGATTCTCTGGCGCTGGCCACCCGAGAAGGCATGCGGGTATCGCTCCATCATCTCGGGGTTCAGCCCGACCTCGGTCAGCAGTTTCGCCACCCGGTCGTCCAGCTCGCTGCCCGATGCGACGTTGTTGACGATCAGGGGCTCGGCGATGATCTGCTTGACCGTCATCCGCGGGTTGAGCGAGGCGAATGGGTCCTGGAAAATCATCCGGATCTGCTTG
>CAZRNL010000344.1:0-207 GCA_964601395.1 uncultured Silicimonas sp.
TCCGGTTGACGCTGAAATGCCGCCCGATGTCGCGCAGGAAGTCGAGGTAGTTCAGATCGTCCAGCCATTCGGCGTTGTTCAGCATCAACGCGCCGGTCGCGCCCTCGTCGTACGAGAGATAGCGCGCGAACACCGTCTGCATTCCCGCAATGTTTGCGTCGATGGCCTCGGGTGTCAGAAGCGGGCGTTCTTCGGAACGGAAGGACG
>CAZRNL010000344.1:217-3614 GCA_964601395.1 uncultured Silicimonas sp.
GACGGATCGCCAACCTTGGTCGTGCCGCCGCCCATCAGCGTGATGGGCTTGCCGCCGGACTTCTGGAACCAGCGCAGCAGCATGATGTTCAGCAAATGACCGACGTGCAGCGATTTCGCCGTCGCGTCATAGCCGATATAGGCGGGCACGACGCCGGCAATCAGGGCATCGTCCAACCCCTGCAGGTCGGTGCAGTCGGCCAGGAAGCCACGCTCGATGATGGTGGCGAGAAAGTCGGATTTCGGGTGGTAGGTCATGGTGTCTCGTCTATGCTCCGGCGTGTTCTATACTGCTCGGACTGGACGAGGGAAAGCCATGAGCGACACGGGCCCGATCTGGGCGCTCGGCACGATGTCGGGAACATCGCTGGACGGCGTCGATGCGGCGATGGTCCTGACCGACGGGCATCGGGTGCTGGAGTTCGGCGAAACCGGGTACCGCGCCTATACCGACACCGAGCGCGCCATCCTGCGTGCCGCGCTCGGTCGTTGGGACGGGCCCGAGGTCGCGGAAGCAGCGGTGGTGGTCGAGAACGCGCATGCCGAGCTGCTCTCCGGAATCAAGGGGGCAGAGGTGATCGGCTTTCACGGCCAGACCACATCTCACCGACCGGAAATTCGCGCCACGCACCAGGCCGGAAATGGCGCTCTGCTGGCCGAAGCGTTGGGAGTGACCGTGGTCTGGGATTTCCGCACCGTGGATGTGACACTGGGCGGGCAGGGCGCGCCGCTGGCGCCGTTCTATCATCATGCCCTGGCGCGTCACCTGGCTTTGACCCGTCCCGTCGTGTTCCTGAATATCGGTGGAGTGGCGAACCTGACATGGGTCGATCCCTCATGTCCGCACCCCGAGGATCGTGGAGCGTGTCTGGCGTTCGACACCGGTCCGGGGAACGCCCGGATCGACGACCTGCTCTGGACAAGGCAGGGTCTTCGGATGGACCGGGACGGGCAACTGACACTTGCGGGAGTGGTCGACGGCGACATCCTGCAGGGCCTTTTGGACGCCGAGCCGTTTCTTGCCAAGATTCCTCCCAAGTCGCTGGACCGGGACGATTTCTCGAGTTGGTCTGCGGCGGTCGCAGGTCTCGGTGATACCGACGCGGTCGCAACGCTTGCTGCCGGTACTGCAGCCGCGGTTGCCCGGGGGATCGAGCACTGCCCAAGCCTGCCCGAGCGTGTGCTCGTCACCGGAGGCGGCCGCATGAACCCCGGTCTGATGCAGATGTTGGAGGCGCTGGTTCCCTGCCGGGTCGAGCCTGTCGAGGCGGCAGGACTCGATGGCGACATGCTGGAAGCCCAGGCTTTCGCCTATCTCGCCGTGCGCGTCATGCGCGGGCTGCCCACTTCGGCGCCTGGTACGACAGGGGTGGCCGCGCCCGTGGGCGGCGGTCAGGTCAGCAACCCGGGCGCCTTGAGCGAACGGCTTGCCAGAGGCTGAAAGGCCGGACCGCAGCGATTTCAGGGAATGTCGAAACCCGACGGTGCCAGTTCGAAGCCTTCGAACCGGAATCCCGGACTGACGGTGCAGCCGACAAGCGCCCAGCCCGAGGTGGTTGCGGCACCCTGCCAGTGGTTCTTGGGAACGATGACCTGAGGCGATTGCTCGGCGGCGAGGTCCGAGCCGACGACGTGCGCCACGGCAGGGCCGTCTGCATCGGGAGCGATTCGCAGGATCAGAGGCGTACCTGCGTAAAAGTGCCAGATCTCGGTCGCATCTACCCTGTGCCAGCGGCTGCGCTCGCCTTCCTTCAGAAGGAACCAGATGCAGGTGCCGCTGGCACGTGGGGTCTCGTCTCCCTGCCACGTCTGGCGAAACCATCCGCCTTCGGGATGAGGCTCAAGGCCAAGACGTGTGATGATGTCATCGGCCGTCATCAGCAAGGTGCTCCTTGGAGGGGGAAGGTGCGCAGTCGCCCGCCGACCTGCACGAACTGCACAAGCGCGCAGTTTTCATTTCATCTTCCCTATGTGTATTTTGCGTTCACGAGGAAATCGAACAGTAAAGGAGGCCGTGAATGGCCCGTTTTGGTACCACCCCCCCGACAGATCCGCTTCCGCGCGCTCAAATGGAACTCCCCGATCAGGCGGGACGCGCCGAAGAATTCCCGCTTCCCGATGTGCCGGCAGAGCTTCCGACCCCCGATCTTGGCGGGGAGGGCGCTCCGCATGGCCTTCCGATGATTCCGGTGGAGCATTTCCCGCAAGGACTGGGAGGCGAATTGCCCGAAGAGGTCGAGCTTCCGGATATCTTGGGATTCTGACAGACATGGGATGGACTGCCCCGAAGCTTTCGAGCTACGGGACGCCGCCTTACCTGAGGATCGAACGACCTGCGTAAATCGCGGTTTCGTCAAGCATTTCCTCTATACGGATCAACTGGTTGTATTTTGCCAGACGATCGGAGCGCGCCAGCGAGCCGGTCTTGATCTGGCCGCAGTTGGTGGCGACCGCGAGATCGGCGATGGTCGAGTCCTCGGTCTCGCCCGACCGATGCGACATAACCGCTGTCATCCGCGCCCGATGCGCCATATCGACTGCGGCCAGGGTCTCGGAGAGCGTTCCGATCTGGTTGACCTTCACAAGAAGCGAGTTGGCGCACTTCTCTTCGATTCCACGCGACAGGCGCTCGGGGTTGGTGACGAAAAGATCGTCGCCGACGAGTTGAACGGTCTCACCGAGAACCTCGGTCAACGTCGCCCAGCCATCCCAGTCGTCTTCGGCGCAACCGTCCTCGATCGACAGGATCGGGTAGTCACCCACCAGGGCCTGCAGATAGGCCACGTTCTCGTCCGACGTCATGACCTTGCCTTCGCCCTTCATGTGATAGGCGCCGTCGCGGAAATATTCGGTCGATGCGCAGTCCAGCGCCAGCATGATGTCGTCACCGGGTGTATAGCCTGCCTTCTCGACCGCCTTCAGGATGAAATCCAGCGCGTCCCGCGTGGACGAAAGGTTGGGCGCAAAGCCGCCTTCGTCGCCGATACCGGTCGACAGCCCCGCGCTTGATAGTTCCTTCTTCAGCGTGTGGAAGATCTCCGATCCCATGCGGACAGCCTCGCGGATGTTCTGCGCCGAGACCGGCATGATCATGAATTCCTGGATGTCGATCGGGTTGTCGGCATGCTCGCCGCCGTTGATGATGTTCATCATCGGCACCGGAAGCACCCGTGCGGCGGTACCTCCGACGTAGCGATAGAGGGGTTGGGAAGAGTAATCCGCCGCCGCTTTCGCGGTGGCCAGCGATACGCCCAAGATGGCGTTGGCCCCTAGACGCGCCTTGTTCGGCGTTCCGTCCAGCTCGATCATAGCAGCGTCGATGGCTTCCTGTTCGGTCGCGTCGAACCCGACAAGCGCTTCGGCGATCTCGCCGTTGACGGCCTCGACCGCCCCAAGCA
>CAZRNL010000345.1:0-3609 GCA_964601395.1 uncultured Silicimonas sp.
TCGAAATAGCCCGCGGTTTCCCCGTCGTGGAACTCGGTCTTGTCGGCGGCCAGCAGCGCGTCGATGAAGGTGTCATAGTCGGCGCGTGTCATCGGGCAGTTGATGTAGGCCTTCTGCTCGGCTTCGGTCTCTCCCTTGTCATAGCGCGACTGTTCCCAGGCGACCGACATGTCGATGCTCTCGGCATAGACGATGGGCGCAATGGCGTCGAAGAAGGCCAGGCTGTCCTCGCCGGTCTCGGCGCGAATGGCCTCGGCCAGCGCGGAGGAGGTGAGCGGGCCCGTGGCGATGATCCAGTGTCCTTCACTCGGAAGCACGGCAATCTCGCCTGACTCAACCGAGATCTTTGGATGCGCTTTCAGTCGTTCCGTCACGGCTTCGGAGAAAGCCTCGCGGTCGACGGCCAGCGCTCCGCCAGCGGGCAGGCGATGGCGGTCGCCCATTTCCATGATCAATCCGCCAGCCTGGCGCATTTCCCAGTGCAGAAGCCCAACGGCGTTCTGCTCGTCATCGTCCGAGCGAAACGAGTTCGAACAGACCATTTCGGCCAGGTTGCCGGTCTTGTGCGCAAAGGTCCCGACCTCGGGCCGCATCTCGTGCAAGACCACGCGGACACCGCGAGTGGCGGCCTGCCATGCGGCTTCGGAACCGGCAAGGCCGCCGCCGACCATATGCAATGTTTCGGACATGAGAGCGATGTATCGCTCCCGGAGCGGTTTGAAAAGACGTCAGGAGACGCGGACGACCTCAAAATCTTCGCGGTAGAGTTCGCTCCGGGCCCGTTTCGTCTGGACTGTCGCTGTAGGTTTGCGCGACACAATACGGGACTTGGACCGCGCGACCCTTGGTGTCGCACCAGTACGCCCACCAAGTTTTGCAAATGTCGCCGCTGGGTCTATCGTGATCGTGTTCCGACCGTCGCCGTAAGTCAGCAACAAGGCGCCAATCAGAGCCAGATCACGCCAGAAGGGTCCGATATGATCGGAGCCGGACTCGACCACCATGGTCAGGTAGCTGGCCCAGAAGACAATCAAAGACAAAAGCAAGGCTGCTGGGCGACGGCGCAGACCAAAGAGCACCATCATCGCCAAAACGACGACGATTGTACCTGATATGATTTCGGAGGCAGGCACATTCAGGAATGGTCGGGCCAGAACACCGACATCCGCCCCATCGACGATGCCAAGGCCAAGCCCAACGAAATAGGACGAGATCAGAAGGCGCGTGACGCCTTCGGTAGACAATGTGAACACGAGACGACGTGCGGCAGCCTTCCCCATGGTCGAGCCTTCTTCGAATAATCCGATCTGGGTTAGAAACTCCCGGGCGCACTTGTTCAGGAACGACGTCGCCAGCAGAAGGCGACCGAGCCAAGTTCCGCTGGCAATGCGGCGAATCCGGGGCGGCAAAGCGATAATTGAGTGTCAGGATCGCGGCAGGATTACGGCTCTCCTGACAAATTCGGAGTTTCCGCCAGCGCCTGGTATCCGTTCCGGAACATATGCCGCCCGTTTCTGCCGGCTGAAGAACTGCCTACCAGATGCCGCGTCGCACCAGGGCCGCTGCGGGATCCTGGCTACGGAACAGGCGGTTGTCGGTGTCAGTCCCGCCAACAGCACCAAAATTGATGGTTACCCCAAGTCCCAGCCGCGTTGCTGACGGACCGCTATCACGACCGACAAGTTCCGATCGGTTGATGCTGGCATAGAGACCCCAGGGCGCACCTTTCGGGCTGTAGCTTGCGGTCAGCGAGGCGTCGATGACGGTCCCGCGAAACGCCGTCTCGTCGAAGTCGGCTATATCGAGGGCTCCCTCGATCTCGAACGAGTCACTGATCGCATGCGCCACCGAAACGCCTCCGAAGATGAAATCACGCGAACCGCTGTTTGCCACGCCTAGCCCCAGACGGCCCTCGACGACGGTGTCAGAGCCGAGCGCCATCATGCCTTCCGCTCCGACAGAGCCCCATGCCAGCGCGCGCCCGTCGACATCGGAATAGGATGCGAATAGCCCATATTTCTGGCGCGGTTGCGGCGCCATATAGAGATGCCCGGACAGACGCCCGATCATGCCGGTTCCGGTCTGTGAAAAGGACAGGTCGCCCTGCAGGCCGTGGACTTCGGTTATCCGGACGTCGACCGAGGATGTCAGACTGCCCCTTCGGACCCCACCCTCATCCTCGGCCGACCCCAGCGCGAACGTCGCCCCAGTGATGCCCAAACTGCTTTGCGCGTGTGCAGGAAAACCGAGAACCATTGAAACTAATAAACAAGCAGCACGAACAGACATTGCCTTGACCTCTCTGGAGCCCCACCCAGAGAGTGATTTGTCTCAAATTTATGTTGTTAACGAAACACATTTGTAAACATATGGTTAACGGCCATTTATCATGTTGAATTCTATGATCGGTCTGGCAGCGCTAGCGCTCGGAAAAGCGAAGCGGGGCGGCCAGTTATCTGACCGCCCCGCGTTCCGAGTGAACCAGATCAGGCTTCGGTGCCGTTGTCGTCTTCTTCCTGTTCCGCAATCCAGGCGACGGAAACAACCTCTTCACCTTTGGACGTGTTCAGAACCTTCACCCCGCCGGCGCTGCGTGATCGGAACGATATTCCGTCCACTGGCACGCGGATCGACTGGCCAGTCGAGGTCGCCAGCATGATCTGATCGCCCAGCTCGACGGGGAAGGACGCGACCAGCGGACCGCCCCGCATAGCCTTGTCCATCGCCATCACTCCCTGGCCGCCGCGCCCCCGCACCGGGTAATCATGCGAGGAGGACAGTTTGCCCGCGCCCTGAGCGGTGATCGTCAGGATCAGGTTCTCGTCCGCCGACATGCGAGCATAGCGCTCGGGGCTCAGCTGGCCTTCGGCCACTGCTTCCTCGTCGTCATCGGCTTCCACCTCGTCGTCGACTGCTCCGGCCATCAGGCGGCGCTGCTTGAGATACGCGGCGCGTTCCGCCGGATCAGCCTCGAAATGGCGGATCACGGCCATCGAGACGACCCGATCTCCCATTGCCAGACGGATGCCGCGCACGCCGGTCGAATCGCGGCCCTTGAAGACCCGCACTTCAGTGCTGGGGAACCGGATCGCGCGGCCAAGCGCCGTCACCAGCATGATGTCGTCGTCCTCGGTGCAGATACGCGCATTCACGAGGCTGACACCCTCGGGCAGCTTCATCGCAATCTTGCCGTTGGACTTCACGTTGGTGAAGTCCGACAGCGCATTGCGCCGCACATCGCCGTCCGATGTGGCGAAGAAGATTTGCAGCTGATCCCAGTCGTCTTCGTCCCGATCGACCGGCATGATGGCCGCGATGCTGACACCGGGAGGAATGGGCAGGATGTTCACGATGGCCTTGCCGCGCGAGGTGCGTCCACCCAGCGGCAAACGCCAGGTCTTCAGCTTGTAGGCCATGCCATCTGTGGTGAAGAACAGAAGCTGCGTATGCGTGTTCGCCACGAACAGCGTGGTGACCACGTCGTCTTCCTTGAGAGCGCCACCCGACACCCCTTTGCCCCCACGTTTCTGTGCGCGGAACTCGGCCAGTTGGGTGCGCTTGATATAGCCGCTCTCGGTCACGGTCACGACCATGTCCTCGCGCTCGATG
>CAZRNL010000346.1:0-3609 GCA_964601395.1 uncultured Silicimonas sp.
CAGCGGAGAGGCGATCCGGATGGCGTCGGTCACGCGGCTGGTTCTCGCGGGGACCGAGCCGGTACCAGTGACGGTCACGGTCGCCCAGACCCGCAACGGGGTCGGCGCCATCGCTTCGGATCTGTCGCGCCTTGCCGCGATCCTGTCGGTCGCCTTCTTCGTCGTCGCGGTCACGCTGTCGGCCTTTGCCGCCCGGACTTCGCTCCGGCCCCTGAACGAAATCGCGGCAGCGGTGTCGCGGCGCGGCCCCTCGGATCTGCGGCCTTTGCTGCGGGCGGCGCCGGCCGAGCTTGCCCCGCTCATGTCCTCGCTCAACAGGCTGATGGACCGACTGGGACAATCGATCCGCCGTTCCGAGGACTTCATTGCAGAAGCGGCCCATCGCATCCGGACGCCGCTGGCCACGGTTCGCACGCAGGCGGAAATCGCGCTTCGGACGGTCGGGGACGAGGGCGAGAAACAGCGCCTGCGGCGGATCATCCGCGCAGTCGACGAAAGCTCCCGTTCGGCCGGGCAGCTTCTCGACCATGCGACTGTCGCATATCGAACCGAAGATCTTGCACGCGACCCGCTGGACCTGGCCGATCTTGCCGGACAGACAGTAGCCGCGCTGGAACCGACCGCGGCGATGCGGGACATCCGCCTGCACCTCGAGGCGGCCCCGGCGCAGGTCAACGGAGATGCCGTCCTGCTGGACAATGCGCTTCGGAACGTGCTCGACAACGCGATCAAGTATTCGCCCGAGGACACCACCGTCACCCTCAGGATTGGCCGGTCAGGAACCGAGGCGCGCATTTCGGTGATCGACGAGGGACCCGGGCTTGGCGACGGGCCGGTCGAGGCCCTGACCGAACGCTTCCGGCGTGGCTCCAACACCGGCGGCATTGTCGGATCGGGCCTTGGGCTTACCATCGCGGCGGATGTCCTGCGCGCCCACGGCGGGCGGCTGGAACTTGCGACCGCACAGAACGGGAGGGGCGCATGCGTATCTCTGGTCTTGCCTTTGGCCTGATCCTTTGGGCGCTTGGCACCGCCTCGGCGCTCGAAGTCGAGGATCACCGGCTTTATCCCGGAACGGGCGACCGCGTTCTGCGGATCGTGTCGACCACAGACCTTGCCGTATTCGAGCCCTATGTCCTTGCCTTCCGCGGCGCGAGGCCGGAAATCTCGGTCGACTACAGCGTCGTCTCCTCAAGCGTGCTGCACCGCGCGATCCGCGACGGCGCGCAGTTCGACCTTGCGCTGTCCTCGGCAATGGATCTGCAGTTCCAGCTTGCCAATGACGGGTTCGCGCGGCCCTATCGTTCGGCCGCGACCGAGGCGCTGCCCGATTGGGCCCGCTGGCGCGACCTCATCTTCGCCTTCACAACCGAACCCGCGGTCGTCGTCATCAACACGGCGCGCTTCGACGGCCTTGCGCTTCCCACCACCCGGCAGGAGCTGATCACGATCCTGCGCGATAACCCCGACCGTTTCGGCGGCGCCGTGGGCACCTATGACGTGCGCGACAGCGGGTTGGGTTATCTCTTCGCCACGCAGGAAGACCGCTCGACCGATGCCTATTGGCGGCTGAACGAGGTGATGGGCCGTCTTGGACCCCGCCTCTACTGCTGCTCGGCGCAGATGATCGACGACATCGACGAAGGACGGCTGGCGCTGGCCTACAACGTCCTTGGCAGCTACGCCGCCGAGCGGCTGGCGCAGGATTCAGGCGGACGGATCGAGATCCTCCGGATGCAGGACTTCGCCAATGTCATGCTGCGCACCGCAATCGTCCCGGCCACTGCGCAGGAAACCGAGGCCGCGGGTGCCATGATCGACATGCTGGCCACACTGGGCCTGCGCGAGGCGCCGGGCGACTGGCCCCTGCCATCGCTGAGCCAGGCCCGCGAGGGGGAGGCCATGGGCTTTGGCCCGATCCGCCTGGGGCCGGCGCTGATGGTATATCTCGACCCGCTCAACCGCCGCGCCTTCCTGGCGGAATGGGAAAACGCGATGGAACAACGGTAGCAATCCATCCGGTCCACATTACCCAAATCATTGCTCGCCGGGGTTGATCTGTCTGGCGAGGACGCGCCTGCGCGGCGGCATTGGCTATATCATGGGACGGATCGAGAAGGCCCCTTTCCGTAACCGCAGGGATCAGGGACACTCGGGACCGCGAGCCGAAGAAGGCGCGGCTGACCGCAGCACTCCTTTCCGGCCGCTTGCGTGGCGGCACCGCCCACATCGGCGCTGTTATTTCCGGCAATGTAAGGAAAACAGGGATGACCGACCGGCCGCCTCACCCATCCGATGGGAACTCGAGGCCGAGCGTGGGGGCGTCCTCGACCATGCCTTCATCGCCGATCATTGCACCGGCTTCGAAAGCTTCTCCGAGACGATCTTCGCCGCATCCTGGGAGGAGATAGACCAGAAACTTTCTGTGCAGACACGAAAGCGGACTCAACCAAAAAGAGCGGGATTCGGCAGACATGGAACAATCTGTCGGAGCCGACGTTCCTCCCAAAGAACCTCAGCGTGGCCCGCCATGAGTGTCGCGCGGTTTCTGACGTCGCGGGATGGGAGATTTCAGCCATGCGGACGATCCTTGCGTTCGTGCTTGGTTCCGTCGCGACGCGCCGCGATTGCAGCCTTCGCGTAACAGCTTCCGGAGCTCCCGGCCGAGGACTGCGCAGAGTTGACCGGGGAACGGTCGGCCGACACCCATCCAGCCAGTGAATGAGCGTGCAGGAGGCGCCCGAGATGTATGTCCGCTTTGGCCTTATGATCGCCACCTCGACGCTGGTGATGTTCATCCTGATGTATCTCAATACCTACGCGTGGGAGCACGTCTTCTTCTCGGAAACCCGTGTCTACATGGCGATCTTGATGGGGGCGACCATGGCCGTCATCATGCTGGCCTACATGCTGGGCATGTATTCCAACGCCATGCTCAATGTCACGATCTTCGCCGGCGCCGTCATCGTCTTCGCCCTCTCGCTTTGGCTCGTGCGCGCCCAGGTCACCGTTTCGGGGCCAAGCTATATGCGGGCGATGATACCGCACCATTCGATCGCGGTCATGACATCGGAACGCGCCAAGATCCGCGATCCGCGCGTGCGTCACCTGGCCGACGAGATCATCGAGGCCCAGCGTCGCGAGATCGCCGAGATGCGTTATCTGATCTCCGAGGTCTCGACCGGCAACGTCGCCCAGACGATCTATCGGGACCCGCCAGCCCGGGTCGGCTCGGTCGCTGACTCGTTGGCGAACACGCTTTTATCCACCCTCGATCTCTCACCGATGCCCGAAGCCGAGGCGGACCAGATACTTCCTACACAGGCGCGCTGCATGTTCAATCGCAGCCCCGAGGACGATCCGATCCTGTGGACAGCCGCCGACGGCGGGCAGGCCGCCATGAAGCTGAACGGTGTTCTGGTGCCGCTCGAGCAAAGCGATGACGGACTTTTCGCCGCGGACGAGGCGACCGTTTCGATCCGGCTGCTCGGAGAGGATGCCGACTGGCGCTCGGACGCTGAACTTGTTTTCCGGCTCGAACAGGGTCTGTCCGTCGGCTACAATGGGTTCTGGACCTGCACAGGGTGACGTCTCGTCACGCAGTCGTCA
>CAZRNL010000347.1:0-3598 GCA_964601395.1 uncultured Silicimonas sp.
GCATGATACCCCAGACCGTCCCGAACAGTCCGACGAACGGCGCTGTCGAGCCGATCGTCGCCAGAAGCGGCAGTCCGCGTTCCAGTTGCTCGGACTCCTTGGCAATCGCGACGTCCATCGAACGGTCGATCCGCGCCGCGGCTCCAGCGATCAGGCCGCCATCCTTGCGATGCGACCGCCGCCACTCGGTCATGCCGGCCGAAAATATTCGCTGAGCCGGTCCGTCAGGCGACGGTCCGATCTGGTCGTATAGCGCATCCAGCGGCTCGCCCGACCAGAACGCTTCCTCGAAATCCGCGGATTCGCGGCGGGCGCGTTTGTAAAGTCGGTGTTTGTTGATGATGACCGCCCAGCCCCAAACGGAGGCCACGATCAGGAGGATCATCACAAGTTTGACCGTCAGCGTGGCGCGCGCGAACAGCGCCCACATCGAGAAGTCCATCGCCTGCGCTGCCGCAAGTGTTTCCGTTTCCATATGTCTGCTCTCTCAAACGGCCCGTTCTTTGTCGTGCAGGCCTCAATTGGGGATCAGGATACTCCACGCCAATCGGATATGCCATATCAAGCCTGCCAAGGCGCACGGTCACGTGAATTCAGCGGTCTTCTCGGCGAACTTTCGCCATGTGATTCAATGTGCGAACGACGCAGCAACAGCAGTTTGATTGCCTGCCAATACCTGAAAGGATCGATCATGCCCGAGAAAGTCAAAGGCCCAGCCTCCTACTTTTCCTCCATCGAAAAGGTCTACGGTCAGCCTATCTCGCACTGGCTCGGACTTGTTGCGGAGCGGCCCGATGAGAAGCACATGGAAACGGTCGCGTGGCTCAAGCAGACTCACGGACTGGGCCACGGACACGCCAACGCCTTCGTCGCCTATAGCCGCGCGCGCCCCAACTAGATCAGCCGCTCGGCAAGATCGCCGGGCAAGCGCACCGGCCTGCCATCGGCGTTTAGCGCAACCAGCGTCACCAGCGCTTCGAAAAGCACGAAACCGTCCCGCAGCACACACTGTCGCAGCCGCACGCGCACGGCCGTGGAGCCTTCCACCGCGGTCTCGACCGTCAGCACATCGTCGAACCGCGCAGGCGCAAGATAATCCGCCTCGACCCTTCGGACTGCAAACACGATCCCGTCCTCGGCCTTGAGCCGCGCCTGATCGATTCCCAGGCCGCGCACCCACTCTGTCCGAGCCCGCTCGATGAACTTCAGATAGTTGGCATAGTAGACGATCCCCGCAAGGTCGGTGTCTTCGTAGTAGACGCGGATGTCGAAACGGTGGGTCACGGCGCGACCTTGGCCCGCGAACCCGTCAGGGTCCAGAGGCACGCCGCTCAACTCTGCCTATCCTGCTCAGCTGCCACACGCGTCGCCAGCCGTAAGGCGTGGCTCGGATCGGCTGCGACCGTCGGCATCACCGGGTCATAGGCCGCCCGGATGACGGCAGCGACCTCGGGATTGAGAATAACCCTTCCCCCGACGCTCGCCAGCGGCCCTTTCTCCCGGAATGCCTCGTCCGACCAGAGCACGATGCCCTGCGCGACCTGCGCCAGCGCCAGATCTTCGGCGGGCACTTTCGAGAGCCCCTCGTCCATCCGCACGAAAACGAAAGCCGCCTTGATCGCCCCTGCCTCGTCGAACCGGAACAATCGGTACTGGTTGGCCTCAACCGCCTTCAGCCGGTCCAGCAAAGGCCCCAGATCGGGGATCAACCGGTCGAGGTTCGGCGTCTCGGCCAATTCGTCCCACTCGCGCAGGAAAAACATCACCAGGTTCGCGCCAAGCTCGGGATCGGTCTCGGACATCCGGTGATTGGCCAGGATCACCACCGCTTCGATCGCTCCCTTGATGACGCTCAGCGTGCCGTCGTCGACGCCAAAGACGACCGGAGCGATGGGACGTCCCCAGCGGGCGAACAGGTAGCTTCCATCCGAGCGGGTGAAGTAACGGGCGATTTCGGCGGGTTTCATCCTCTCGCCCTACCGCATGAGCCGCGCTCAGGGAAGATAGTCGTCCCGCCACTTCAGCACGATGTTGAACGACACCGAGATCCGCGCCTCATGGCTCAGGTTCACGTGCACCAGATGGTGAAGAAAGGCGGGCCAGAGAAGCATCTCGCCGGCCTTGGGCTGAATGCGATGCTCGGGGTCCACCTGTGGATCGTTTCGGATCGCTGTCATGTTCGCCTGTGGTCGCGGGTCGAAGAAGCTGATTGCATTCGGCGTCCTGTCGGCACGTCCAGCCGGTGCATCTTCGCTGTCCGGCACTCGCACGTAATAGGTTCCAGACACCCAGGAGTGCGGATGGTTGTGCAAGTCGTGATAGTCCCCGAAACGGTTCACGTTCGGCCAGGCCTGCACCCGGAACTCCAACGGATAGCCCACGCCAGTTCCCTGGGCATAATCTACCACGGCCCGCTCGATACAGGACTTGAGCCAGCCGAGCGCCGGATGCGGATGCCCGAACAGATCCCCCGAGAGGTAATCGGTCGTCATCTGGTCGCGCGCGCTGTCCATATCCTCGATCAGCGCCGCCAGAATCGGGTTCGCCTGCTCCGCCCCCGGCAGAAAGATCTTCATCAGATGGGTGGGCCAGAGTGCCAGGAAGTCGGGAGCCGCCATGCCGTTTCACCTTGTCGCAAATACGCAAATCCCGCCAGAGACCGCCGGCGACCCGTCAGAATAACTCGGCCTGCCCTGTCTGGACAGGGGCCGGCATGCCCAGATGCGTCCAGGCCTTCGCTGCCAACATGCGCCCACGCGGCGTGCGCTGGATAAGCCCCTGCTGCAACAGGAACGGCTCGATCACTTCCTCGATAGAGTCCCGGCTTTCCGACAGCGCGGCCGACAGCGTCTCGACGCCGACCGGTCCGCCCTGGTAATTCTCCGCGATCAGGCTCAGGTAGCGGCGGTCCGCCCCGTCGAGACCCAAGTGATCCACACCCAGCCGCGTCAGCGCTCCATCGGCCAGAGCCTGAGTCAGTCGTCCGTCACCCTCGACCAGCGCGAAGTCCACCACGCGTCGCAGAAGCCGCCCCGCGATCCGTGGCGTACCGCGGGCGCGCCGGGCAATTTCGCGACATCCGCCTTCCTCGGCCGCGACCCCCAGAAGTCGCGCGCCACGGACAACGATCTGGTAGAGTTCGTCCTCGGTGTAGAAATGCAGCCGCGTCGGAATGCCGAAGCGGTCGCGCAGCGGCGTCGTCAACAGACCCATCCGGGTGGTCGCGCCCACCAGCGTGAACGGCTGCAACTCGATCCGCACCGTCCGCGCGCCCGGCCCCTCGCCAATCACGAGGTCGAGTTCGAAATCCTCCAGTGCCGGGTAGAGCACTTCTTCCACCGCAGGGTTCAGCCAGTGGATCTCGTCGATGAACAGGACGTCCCGCGCCTCTAGATTGGTCAGGATCGCCGCCAGGTCACCAGCCCGCGCCAGCACCGGCCCGCTCGTCATCCGAAAATTCACGCCCAGTTCGCGCGCGATGATCTGCGCCAGAGTGGTCTTGCCCAGCCCCGGCGGCCCGTGGAACAACGTATGATCCATCGCCTCGCCCCGCTGTCGGGCGCTCTGGATAAAGACCGCAAGGTTCGCGCGCGCCTCG
>CAZRNL010000348.1:0-3593 GCA_964601395.1 uncultured Silicimonas sp.
GATACCGTCGAAATCTACGAGCGGGTGCAGTCGCTCGGCCTCGTCCCGGCTGACTTCGTGGAAGTTCATCCCGTATCGTCGCGCCTTGGCTTCCTGCAGGCGCAACTGGTGCTCGCGGGCCTCTGTCTGGGCCAGATACAGCGATCCGGGCTGAAGGACGCCGCAGGATTGGCCCGTTTCGGCCTCCAGTTCCCTGTAAAGCGTCATCGTGTAGTGCTGGAGACGCGAGATATTGGTGCTGTCGTGCAAGCCGTGGATGTTCGCCGCAGCGTGCCATGTGCTGCCGCTGGTCAGTTCGGAGCGTTCAAGCAGAACGACGTCGCTCCACCCGAGCTTCGCCAGGTGATACAGGATCGAACACCCGACGACTCCGCCCCCAATCACCACCGCCTGCGCATGCGTCCGCATCCGTTCCGCCTTCCGTGCAATCCGGGAGATCGAAGCCCGGAGATAAGTCCTGGTGCCACCTTACCGAGCCATCTTTCACCGAGAGACGAGGTTTCCGACACGGCAGAGTGCGTTTCAGACCATCCGCACGACCAGTGACGTGATCAGCCTTGGCCCGTCGATCGCAACACGGCCCAGCCAAGTATCGCCTACCTGATATGCTCCGAGGGAATGGGTCAATCGCGCTGCAAACGTCCCAGCGGAGAGATCGATCTCGACAACGGCGGCGGAGAACCCGAACACGAAACCCACGTGCGGGGACAGCGCCTTGAACAGCGACTCCTTGGCGGAGAAGGCAGCACGCGCCTCAAGATCGGTCAGCCGAGTTTCGTCCGGATGTCTCAGGATTTGATCTCGCACCCCGTCCGGCAGAATTGCGGCTTCGGTCAGGTCGATTCCGATCGATCGCGCCACGGATACGGGAACCGCGACGGCCAGCGCAAGGCCCGCATCATGAGTGATGGAGCCGGTCGCACCCTCGGGCCAGAGCGGCGCGCGATCGGCGCCGACAGGCAGGGTTGCGTCGCGATGCCCGATCTGATCCAGCGCAAGCCGCGCCGCCCTGCGGCCGGCAGCGAATTCGGCCCGCCGCCGAGCGATGGCTCTTTCAACCGCCACGGCTTCGGAGGGTCGAAGATCATCCGCGCCGGTGACCGTAGCTTCCCCAGTGCCGACGCCGTCGCCCACCATGGCGCCAAGCAGGCCCAACAGCTGTCCGGTCATTGATCCTGAAGTCGGCTGGCCCGCATTTCCCGCCGACGGGTCACCACCCGCTCGTTCTCGACCGGGCGCGACTGAGCGGGGGCATGAACCTGCGCCATCTCGGGCGCGCGAGACACATCTGCGATGCGGGGCTTGGGAGTCGACGCGGTCGTCGAGCCTAGCCGCTCGATGATCGCCGTCAGACCGCCCAGGGTCGGAGCGCGGAAGATGTCGGCAATCGACAGGCCCTTGACACCCAGAGATCCCTTGATCTGGCGGTGCACTTCGATCGCCAGCAGCGAATGACCGCCCAGATCGAAGAAGTTGTCCGAGGGCTGAACGCTCGAGATGTTCAATACGCGCGTCCAGATCGCCGCCAGGTCGTCGATCCCCACCGATGACCCGGCACCCGCCATGCCAGCCGTCGACTGGGCTGGAGCAAGGGGACCAGGCGCCGAAGCCGGCCGGGGCGCTGCCGTGACGCTGGCAGGATCGGGCAAGGCATTGCGGTCGATCTTGCGGTTCGGTGTCAGCGGGAACCTTTCGAGCTTCACGATCCGCGTCGGCACCATGAATGCCGGAAGCGATGCGCCCAGCGCAGTGCGCACCTCGGTCTCGGTTGCATTGCCGGTCAGATAACCGTGGATCTGGCCCACCCCACTTGCGTCATGTCGCACAACGGCGACCGCCTGGGTCACACCTCCCACGGCTTCCATCGCGGACTCGATCTCTCCGATTTCAATGCGATAGCCCCGTATCTTGATCTGGTTGTCGCGTCGTCCGAGGAATTCGAGCGTGCCATCCGGGCGCCACCGCGCCAGATCGCCAGTCCCGAACATGCGACCGCCATGGAACGGGTTCTCCCGGAACTTGTCGGCAGTCAGGTCGGCCCGTTGCCAATAGCCGCGCGCGACGCCTTCCCCCCCAATCCAAAGCTGGCCGACCTGCCCGATGGCGACAGGCGCCATGGAGTCGTTCAGCACGCAAAGTTGCGTGTTGGCGATGGGCTTGCCTACCGAGACGATGGCGTCGGCATCGCTGCCGGGGCTGGTTGTCGACCAGATCGTAGTCTCGGTCGGACCATACATGTTCTCTATGCTCGCCCCGGTTGCCGCCCTGAGGTCGCTGACCAGCGCCGCAGGCAGCGCCTCGCCACCGATCATCAGGTGCTTCACCCGGTTCAGAGCAGCCCGCGAGGCGTCGTTCTCGACCAGCATCCGCGCCATGTAGGGCGTGCATTGCAGGTGCGTTACCCCGTGCCGCGCCACTTGGGCCGCGATCGAGAAATCTTCGCTCGCCTCGCCCGTATTCGCCCGCACCCGGAGATCGGCGAGCGTGTTCAGACCCTCCAGGATGATCTGCCGCTCGATACCATAGTCCACAAGGCACGCGACCTCGGTGACGCCGATGGATTTCAGATGCGCAACGCGCTCCATTCCGTCCTCGACCGTGCCGAATAGCCCCGAGTTCTCGAAATAGCGCAGGAACGCGAATTCCAGGATGTCGTCCAGCTCGTCCGGCGACAGCGATCCGAGGTCCAGATCACGCGGCGTCTCGACCCCGGCGGGGCGTTTGAACGCGGGAAATGCCCAAGCATACTCCTTGATCAGGTCCGCCGCCGCTTTCAGATAGGCCTTCATCGGCTCGCGCGCGACCTCCATCGACCGCTCGCGCGTGTCGGCAAGGTAGGTGTGCAGCATCAGCGTGACCTTGAAGTTCTTCGGATCGCGCCCCGAGGCCCGAAGCGCCGCGTGGTAGATGCCGATCTTTTCTTCCACATCCTTGATCGACTGGCCAAGAAGGTGCGTCAGCACATGGACGCCCGCTTCTCCGGCCTGCCGCCAGGCATCAGGATTGCCGGCGATCGTCAGCCACATCTCCAGGTCTTTCGAGACCGGGCGCGGCTGGGTCACCTTCTCGACCACGACGCCGTCGGCACGCGTCATCGCCAGCGGTTCACCGGACCAGAGCTTCCTCAGATCACGGATAGCGTCGAACACAGCCGCCTTGTTGTTCGGCGGCGCGTTCTCGGGTCGCAGCACGAAATCGTCCGGGTGCCATCCTGAGGCCAGCGCAAGGCCGGTCCGTCCGTTGGTCAGGTTGTCGATCACCGCCCATTCCTCGGCGATGCGCGCGGGATGGTGCAACGGCGCCACGACCGATCCAGCCCGTACGGCAAGGTTGCGCGTGACCGCGGCCACCGCAGCGCCCGTCACCGAAGGGTTGGGATACAGTCCCCCGAAGGCATGGAAATGCCTCTCGGGAGTCCAGACTGCCTGAAATCCGTTTTCGTCGGCGAACTTCGCGCCTTCCAGCAAAAGCGCGTATTTGTCGCGACCCACGCCGTCGTCGTTGCCCCAGTAATACAGGCTGAAATCCATGCCGCCCGGCACCCCGACGGTTTCGCCTTCCCCCGCGACCAGCTTCTCCTCGCCCAGAAGCAC
>CAZRNL010000349.1:0-3586 GCA_964601395.1 uncultured Silicimonas sp.
CAACAACGGCGGCGACGGGTTCGTCGTGGCGCGACTGCTGAAGGGATGGGGCTGGGAGGTGGAAGTGTTCCTCTACGGCGACCCCGAAAAGCTGCCGCCGGATGCGTGGGTGAATTACGAGCGTTGGAGCGCGCTTGGCGAGACAGGCGACTGGGACGATGACGGGATCGAGGACAGCCTTGACACCTGCGCGCATGATCTGGTTGTCGACGGACTTTTCGGCACGGGACTGACACGACAAATGCCCGACGACACCGAACGAACATGGCACGCCTTCATGCCGCGCGTTTTTTCCGTTCCGCAGAGCGAGCTGCCCAAATACGTCGCCATCGACATAGCGAGCGGGCTTTGCAGCGACTCGGGCCGGAATCTGGAAGGCGCACTGCCGGCCGATCTGACTGTCTCGTTCCATCGCGCAAAGATCGGTCATTATCTTTCGCCCGCCGCAACACCAGAAGGCGGGGGTTCGTGGAGCGGCAAGATCGTGGTCAAGGATATCGGCCTTGACCTCCTGCCCTCGAACGGCAGTGTTCGCCTGGCGGAGCCGTCTTCCTGGCTTCCCAAGTTTTCGAAGCAGCACAAATACACCAACGGCCACGCCCTGATCCTCTCCGGCGGCCCCGGCCACACCGGCGCCGCCCGCCTCGCCGCCCGTGGCGCTCTCCGCATAGGCGCGGGCCTCGTTACGCTGGGCTGTCCACAACAGGCGCTGTGGGAAGTCTCGGCCCATTCCACCGCCGTCATGTGCCAATCGCTCGACGGCGCGCCGGGACTGCTGGAACTGCTCGAGGACACGCGCCTCAACGCGCTCTGCCTTGGACCCGGGATGGGTCTTGGCGCTGACACGCAGGCCCTGGTCCTCGCCGCCCTTCATGCAAAGCGCAAGACCGTCCTCGACGCCGATGCATTGAGCCGTTTCGAGCGGAATCCCCAGGTGCTGTTCGATGCGCTGCACGAAAACTGCGTCCTGACGCCCCATGCGGGCGAGTTCAAGCGGCTCTTTCCCGACATCGCGGAAAAGCTGGCCGCGCCCGCCACCAGCGGCCCCGCCTACTCCAAGGTCGACGCCACCCGCGAGGCAGCGAAGCGCGCGGGCTGCACCGTGCTCTTCAAGGGTCCCGACACCGTCATCGCCGACCAGACGGGGCGATGCGCCATCAACTCCAGCGCCTATGAGCGCGCCGCGCCCTGGCTTGCGACGGCGGGCGCAGGCGACGTGCTGGCTGGCTTCATCACCGGCCTTCTGGCTCGTGGGATCCGACCCATGCAAGCGGCCGAAACCGCTGCCTGGCTCCACACGGAATGCGCGCTGTCGTTCGGGCCCGGCCTGATCGCCGAGGACATTCCCGAAGAACTGCCCAAGGTCTTCCGCCAGCTTGGCCTCTGACGTTCTCCTTTCTCAAGTACTTCAGGGGGGTCTCCGCAAAAGCGGAGACCGGGGGCAGCGTCCCCTCCGACGAAATGGTTAATGCGGACCCATCGCGCGGTCGCACCGACGAAATACCGACGTGATACCGACGTGATACCGATAGGCGAATACGGGGTTGCCACGCCCACCTGTTCACTAACCTCAAGAAAAGGTTGAAGGATGAAACGGTTGCGCTAGTCTTTACGCGATCACTGGGGGACGTGGGACATGACGCCGATCAAGACGCTCGAAGGGCAGAAGGATCTGCCGCGATATTTCGCGGCTGCCTTCTCGCTTGCCCGGAAACTGAAGAACGGACGCATGGACTTCCGTCTGCCCGATGGCCGCGTCTTTCGCGTGGACGGTCCAAACCCCGGTCCGGTGGCCGAGATCGAAATTCATAACGCAGATGTCTTCGCGCGCCTGATCCGTGAGGGGGATCTCGGATTTGCCGACGCCTATCTCGAAGGCTGGTGGTCCACGCCCGATCTGCAGGCCTTCATGGATGTCGTCCACGCCGACAACGACGACGTGTATGAAAGTTTCGGCGGCATGATGCTGGTGCGCCTGTTCGAAAAACTCCGCCACTGGATGAACGCGAACACCAAGGAACAGGCGAAGAAGAACATCTCGTACCACTACGATCTGGGCAACGCCTTCTACGCCCTCTGGCTCGATGACACGATGACCTATTCCTCGGCCATATTCGACACGGGGCAGGAAAGCCTCGAGAATGCGCAGACCTTGAAATACAAGAGCATGGTCGATCAGATGGGTGTCCAGCCGGGGGATCATGTGCTGGAGATCGGCTGTGGCTGGGGCGGCTTTGCGGAGTACGCCGCGAAGGAACGGGGGCTGAAAGTCACCGGGCTGACGATCTCGCGGGAGCAGCACGACTATGCGATAGAGCGCATGAGCCGCGCGGGTTTATCCGACCGGGTCGAGATCAAGTTGCAGGATTACCGCGACGAAAAAGGCATCTACGACGGCATCGCCTCGATCGAGATGTTCGAGGCTGTGGGCGAGAAATACTGGCCGATTTACTTCGACACCGTGCGCGACCGCCTGAAACCCGGCCGCAACGCGACCCTTCAGATCATCACCGTCGAGGACAAGCGGTTCGACGCCTACAAAAAGGGAGTCGACTTCATACAGAAATACATCTTCCCGGGCGGAATGCTGCCTTCGCCCACGATTCTTCGCCGTGAGGTCGAGCGCGCGGGCCTGAAGGTCAAGCATTCCATAGAGTTCGGGGAAAGCTATTCCCAGACGCTGCGCCGTTGGCACGACACGTTCAATGACTGCTGGAAAGAGGTATCGTTGCTCGGATTCGACGATCGCTTCCGAAGAATGTGGAATTTTTACCTAACGTCTTGCGCGGCGGGCTTTCATGCCGGATCTATCGACGTGACACAGATAACGGTCACAAAACCGGGATAAAGCCGATGCCCACGGGCGGTAAACTCATAGGCGCGATAGTCTTCGCGGCGTTAGCGTATTTCATCAGCGACCTGATCAAGCCCCTGCTCATCGACACGGAAGGGTCGCGGGTCGGCTGGCTTTCACCCGTCAACGCGCTGATCGGACTTGCGATGGGTTGGACCATCATGGGCAAGGGGGCCGGCAAGAACTACCGGCAGTCGCTTGGATACGGGGTAACCACACTGGCCGCGACAGTCTTCTGGTGCCTGGTGTTCTGGGCCGGCTACAAGATGATCCTTCGCTCGATGGCGCAGCGCTATGACGGCGCGATGCATGCGCTTCAGGGCATGGCGGAACTGGTTATCGACTACGCGAGACTCATCGCGGTGGATGAAGTCGTTCTTCCGGCCCTCATCGGTGTCGTGTTCGTGTCCTGGCTGACAGAGTTCTTTGCACGCCGCTGGTCGTGAACCAGGCACTATTTCTGTACGGCACGCTCTGCGACCCGCAACTCTTCCAGATAGTGGGCGGCGCGGCGCTTTCAGGTCGAAGCGCAGTGCTTGAAGGCCATCGCTCCGTCTGGGCGAAGGGCGAAAGCTTTCCATTGATCGTCGAGGATGACGACGCCACAGCGGAAGGTCTGCTGGTGGAGGTCGACGACGCGACGAAGATGCGTCTCGATTTCTACGAACTCGGGTTTCACTACAACCTGCGTCCGGTCACGGCCCGTGTCGCCCACGACCAGATCCCCGCGCT
>CAZRNL010000350.1:0-3586 GCA_964601395.1 uncultured Silicimonas sp.
CTGGTCAAGAAATACAACGTGCCGGTCGTCGCGATCTCGAACGACGATACCGGCATCTCCGAAGACCCCGACGTTCGGTTCGAGGTAGCGCGCAAGATTGTCCAGCGCGCCGCTGATTTCGGGATCCCGGCCCATGATATCGTCGTCGACCCGCTGGTCATGCCGATCGGCGCCATGGGGACTGCAGGGCTTCAGGTTTTCGCTCTTGTCCGCCGTCTGCGCGAGGAACTGGGTGTCAACACGACTTGCGGCGCGTCCAACATCTCGTTTGGACTGCCGAACCGGCACGGGATCAACAACGCCTTCCTCGCCATGGCGTCGTCTCATGGCATGACCAGCGCAATCATGAACCCCGTCGCCATGCCGAAGACTCTCAAGAACGTGGGCGAGCGACTGGACGAATTGCGCGCGCTTGGCGTTGTTGTTCCAGACGAGGCCAACCTTGCGGCCTTGCGCCCATTGGTTGGCATGGGAACGGACGCCGAGCTTGTGCGCGAACGTGTGGCGCGGCTCGAAGCGCTGGGGCTGGAGATCCCGCAGGACGTTGACATGTCGAGGCTTGGACCCCTTCTGGGGCTTGGTCTGAAAACAGGCATCGCATCGGAAGAAATCCTGTCCATACGCGCGGCGGACTTCCTGATGAACCACGACCCCTCCGGGGCGAACTGGATCCGGCTGAACAAGCCGGTCGCTTCTGCGGGAGTTGGGCGTGGCGGTCGCGACGGAGGGCGTCGTCGGCGTCGGGCGTGATCGGGTGCGATCCTGAAGGCAGGCCGCCGCTAGGGAAGGGTTGTTTGCGGCGAGTGTTGGATGTTGGCGGTCCGACAACGGATTCCACCTCTTGAGGTTGGCCGACCCGCCTTAGGCATTGTTTGCGCGAAGGCAGCGCTGTCGCTATCAATGTGCTGTGAGACGAACCCCATGATCTATCCCAAGCCATTGCGCGATCCAAGGCCGAGCTGGCGGCGATTGGCGATACGTGTGGGTATGGTCGTGGCGATCGTTTTTCTGCTTCACTTCCTGATCGACTGGGCCACCTCGGTGACCGCGGAAGCCGGCAACATGCCCATGATGATTGGCCTGCTGGCACTTCTGCTGCTGGTCTATGCCCTGCTGATGGCAATCCCCTTTGCGCCTGGCATCGAGGTCGGGGTCAGCCTACTCATGCTGCGTGGCGCCGAGATCGCCCCCTTCGTCTTTACTGCGACAATTCTGGGACTGTCTGTCGCCTTTCTGGCGGGACGGTTCGTGCCCTATGCCAGACTGCGCACGGTCTGTCGTGATCTGCGGCTCGAGTCGCTGGGCGGCCTGCTGGAACGGATAGACCCTCTGGACCGCGATCAACGACTTTCGCTTCTGTCCGAGCGCCTACCCTCCTGGATGCAACCCATGCTGGGGCACGCGCGCTACCTGATCCTCGCGCTGCTTCTGAACCTTCCGGGAAACGCCTTTTTGGGCGGGGGCGGGGGATTGGCGTTCATTGCCGGGTTCTCGCGACTCTACAGCCCTCCGGCGACTTTGGCAGTGATGGCCCTGGCGGTGCTTCCGGTGCCTCTGACCGTCTGGATATACGGAGCGGAAGTCCTGGAAACCGACTGACCCGCAGTCAATGGCGCATGCGGGCGGAAATCTGGCGCAGTTGGGCTTTCACCGATCATTCAAAGCGATATTGTGCGCCCGAACAGGCAGGAAGACCCCATGAGCGACAAGGCACTCGTCATCTTTACTCCCTCGGGCAAGCGTGGCCGCTTCGAGCTTGGGACACCGGTTCTGACCGCTGCCCGACAGTTGGGGGTCGATCTCGACTCGGTTTGCGGCGGACGGGGTATCTGCTCCAAATGCCAAGTCTCGCCGGGCTACGGCCAGTTCCCCAAGCACGGCGTGACCGTCGCGGCCGACGCGTTGACCGAATGGAACGCGGTCGAGGAACGCTACCGGGAAAAACGCGGCATGATCGACGGTCGACGGCTGGGTTGCCAGGCCAAGATTCAAGGCGACGTCGTGATCGACGTCCCGCCCGAAAGCCAGGTTCACAAACAGGTCGTCCGCAAGCGCGCAGAGGCCCGAGAGATCGTGATGAGTCCGGCGGTCCGGCTTTGCTATGTCGAGGTAGATGAACCCGACATGCATGAGCCGAGCGGCGACATGGAGCGACTTTCGCGGGCGCTCGAGACTCAATGGTCCCTGCCCCGCGCCCGAACCGGGCTTTCGGTGCTGACCGGCCTTCAGCCGATCCTGAGGAAGGGTGACTGGAAGGTGACATGCGCCGTTTTCCAAGAAAGCGACGGGGCCGAGCTTCGTATCCTGAAAGTCTGGCCGGGGTTTCATGAGGGCCGTATCCTGGGACTTGCCGTCGATCTGGGGTCGACGACGATCGCGGGCCACCTATGCGACCTGACGACGGGCGAAGTCGTTGCATCCTCGGGGTTGATGAATCCGCAGATTCGCTTCGGCGAGGACCTGATGAGCCGGGTGAGTTACTCGATGATGAATTCGGACGGGGCAGCGGAAATGACACGCGCGGTCCGCGAGGGCATGAATCGGCTGATCAGCGAACTGGCGACAGAGGTTGACATCGCGCCTGCCGAAATTCTCGACGCGGTCATTGTCTGCAACCCCGTCATGCATCATCTGTTACTGGGGATCGATCCCTATGAACTGGGCCAGGCTCCTTTCGCACTGGCCACGTCCGATGCGTTGTCGCTGCGCGCGCCAGACCTTGATCTCTCTCTGCACCCCGAGGCTTCGGTCTATCTCTTGCCCTGTATCGCGGGCCATGTGGGCGCGGACGCGGCGGCGGTCACGCTGTCAGAGGCCCCGGAGAAATCGGAAGACCTCGTACTTGTCGTGGATGTCGGCACAAACGCCGAGATACAGTTGGGCGACCGCAAGGGCGGTGTTCTCGCGTGTTCGTCACCGACGGGTCCCGCTTTCGAAGGCGCTCAGATCTCGGCAGGACAGCGCGCCGCGCCGGGCGCTATCGAACGGGTTGAGATCGACCCGGCAACGAAGGTTCCGCGCTACAAGGTGATCGGTTCGGACCTCTGGTCCGACGAGGACGGGTTCGAGACCGCGATCGCGACCACGGGCGTTACCGGCATCTGCGGTTCGGGGATCATCGAGATGGTGGCCGAGATGCGCATGTCGGGAATTCTGGACAAAAGCGGCCTGATCGGCTCGCCAGGACAGACCGGCACCGACCGTTGCTTCCTCGACGGCCGCACCTATTCCTATCGTGTCCGGGATGCAGACGAGGCTGGACGCGGCATCACCGTCACAAATCGCGACATCCGCGAGATCCAGATGGCGAAGGCCGCGCTTTATTCCGGCGCTCGCCTTCTGATGGACAAGCGAGGCGTCGAACGCGTCGAGCGGATCGTACTGGCCGGCGCTTTCGGGGCGCACATCTCGCCCAAGCATGCGATGGTGCTGGGGATGATACCCGATTGTCCTCTGGACAAGGTCTCGTCTGCCGGAAACGCAGCCGGAACTGGCGCGCGGATCGCGCTCCTGAACCGCGAAGCTCGGGCCGAGATCGAAGCGACGGTGCAGTCGATCCAGAAGATCGAAACCGCAATCGAGCCAC
>CAZRNL010000351.1:0-3582 GCA_964601395.1 uncultured Silicimonas sp.
TTGCAGAAGGTGCAGGCCCTGGTGCAGACCTCGCCCATGATCATCATGGTGGCATGGCCCTGCGACCAGCATTCGCCGACGTTGGGACAGCCCGCTTCCTCGCAGACAGTCACCAGCTTGTGCTCGCGCATGATATCGCGGGTTTGCTTGTAACCCTCGCTGGTCGGCGCCTTGACGCGGATCCAGTCCGGTTTCTTCGGCTGCGGATTGTCCGGCCTGCGCGCCTTCTCGGGGTGGCGGAGTTCGGGGATCCTGATGTCTTTTGGGCTCATGTCGGCGCGGTCCTCTATTGCGCCCCATGTAGCGCCTTCCGGGCCGGAAGTCCAACCCGCAGGTGTGCCGGCATGACGGGTATGCGCGCGTTGCAAACTGCTGATTTCAGTGTGTTCCGGTGTCAGAACCGCTGTTTGAAACCGATGGCCAGCGCGTTCGAGCCGCTGTCCGCCGCGAAAACGTCATAAGCGTCGGAGCGTTGATCCAAGCAGAAGCTGAAACGTCCTGTCAGCGCGCGGCAGCCGGAACTACAACTCGCCCATCCAGTGGACCCGCGTCTTGCTGGTTTCGCCGTCCCGATCGATCTCGGTACGGGGGACTTGGGTGTCAATAGAGAGGCCGAGGCCGAAGGCGACGCTTTCGAGCGCTGGCGGCAAGGGGAATTGCGACTAGTAGCGGACGATGACCGGCAGATTGAAATCCAGGTGACCTTGCCGGCCGAAATGGGCTGTCAGTTGCTTTCCAACCCCAATGAAATCTTTGGCTGCCGGGCCGGCCAATCATATCCCGCGCCGACGCCGAAGAACCACGACCCGAGCAGGTCGATTTCACGGAGCATGAACGACTCTTCCCGGTGGTTGTCGGCCCTCTGGCCGCCGAAGACGGTCACCGACGGCCCTTGGTGCGCCTGCGCACCGGCGGCGCAGGCAACCGACATCAGCAGCACGGAGAGGACGCCCAGCCGGACACGTCCGTTTCGAGCCCGCCTATCCGGCGCCCCCCCTTCCAGAGTGTCAGGACAGACTCTCCGGCTCGTCGGCCGGTTCCTCATTCACGATTTCGATCTTGACCTTGGCCACCAGCGCGGCGAGCGCGCCAACCACCGCGAGCACCGGTGCGGCAATCACCACGGCGCCGCCGGCCAGAGCGCCGTAGGTCAGCGGGATCTCCAGCGCGATGTCGCCGTCCGGCTCCACCACCCTGATCCGTTTCACTTTATTGTCGGCGGCCAACTGTTTGACGCGGGCCACCAGCTCGTCGCCCTTGACCTCGATATCTTCCCTCCATGTCCGGGTCTTGGGCATATCCGCTGTCGGAGCCTCGGTCTTGGGCGCATTTTCACTATCTGACATAGTTTGAGTTTCCTTATGTCCGTAATCTCGCCAGCCTACCGAGGAACGGGTAGAGCCGCATTGACCAGCATCAAGGCAGTGGCTCCAAGGGTCCAGGTTTGCCTATGTGCGCGGGCCTCTTTTCGGCTGTTTCAGCCGATTAGCGGAGACCAGGACGTTCCCGCATCGTCGTAGTAGGACCGCAGCCGGGTCAGAGCGATTCGAAGCACGATCTTGCCTGACCGGGCGGACCACCCCATCCGTCGCTCGACCGCCTCCATCCCTTCGAGAAAGCAGCAGGTCCGCAGCACCACGTCACCTAATCCCGGCCCGAGATCCTTCAGCGCCTGAGACACTCTTGTACGCGCCGCGTCCGAGCCGCCGCCTTCCGAACCGGATCCGAAATCGCCTCTCGCGCCGCCGGTAAGGAACCTCTCCCAGTTCTGCGTCACGCGCGGGCCGAGTTGCGCAAGCTCGAAATCCTCGCGCAACCGCTCACCAGCTGCGACCAGTTCCGGTGCCAGAAATGGGCTGCCGTCCTTCTCGCGGCGTCGGGACAGCGCCACCAACGGACTTTCGGCGGCGTTGTAGCGAATTCCACGCTTCTGATTCCTGTCGGACGACGCATTGCGCTTGACCCAGTCGCGATGCTGCTCGGAACAAGGGTCTGCGCCCTCGCCCATGCCGACACGCATCGCCTCTTCCTCGGCCATGAAGCGTTTCAGCGCCATCCGTCCGGGACCGTTGATCCGATAGCGCGAGATCCGGCCTTCCGCGATCAGCGTGATCCAGTCCTTCAATGCCAGCGCCTCGGCCATCGATCGTTCCATCACGGCAGTGCGCAGAGTTTGTCCGTCGGGCATGTCACGGACGATGACCGCCTTCTGCATGTCCTTGGCAATGGCGAGGCTCGCACCGGTTTCGTTCAGGCGTCGCAGAAGTCGAGGTGCTTCGCGTTTCAGTTCCGCATCGTTCGGCATAGTTGCGTGGTCAATGTCATTGTGTGTCGTCATGATCCGGTAACCCCCGTCTGTTCGGGCGTCGGCTGCAAGCCTTCCATCGAAGGCTCCCAGCCGACGCAATGCAAGATCAACCAAAAGGTCGTCGCGCCGCTGTTCGGTGCGGCGGACCTGACGAAGGATCGTTGACGCATGGCAGCCGACCTTGCGCGCGATCGACCGGATGGATTGTCCGGTTTCCACGTGCGCGAGATATCTTCTCGCCTCGACCGGAACCCATCCAGGCAGTTCGGGTTCAGCATTCACGGCCAGTTCGGCGGGCATCACAATCCTCCTGTTGGAGAGAATCTTTATAAACTCTGAACGCAACCCTGAGTTGCATTTGTTACCAGTTCGTAAAGACTCTCGAGAATTTGGAGGATGCCGTGCGACGGTAAATAATTGAAAAGGCAAGCGTGCGTTGTGATCGGCTATCACGCAACACACGCGTAGGTTGTCTTACGTTTGGGTTGAGCACCAAGGAGTAGCCTGATGACCGACCCATTCACCCTGTTGAAATCGCTTCACCGTCCTCAGCTTCTTATCCAGGCCGCACATCTGGGACTTGAGGAATACAACCGGACCCGCAGCCTCAGGCGGCTTCTGCTTCAAAGCGTTCCACCGACACCAAGCGAGACGTTTCCGATGCTCATGGCACGGGAGGCCGAACTGGACGCCGCGCGGCGAGAAGGTTCGGCGGCCTACTCCGTGTCGCGCCATGTCGAGATGCTGGCTGCCCTTATCATCGAGGCGCGCCTTCTGCGGCACGCCTCGACCTGAGGTGTCCTGTCAGGCGAAGGCGTCTGGTACGGAGGCCTTCTTTTCCGCGACGTAGGCGTTCAGCGCCTCCAGGATGCCGGCATCAAGCGGAGGAGCCTGGTACTCGCCCATCATCCTCTCGATCTTGGCTGCTGCCAGCGCCACTGTATCGCGCGACCCCTCATCCGCCCAGGTCTCGTAGGGCTTGTAGTCCAGAAGTCCGGTACGCCAGAACGCTTCCTTGAAATTGGCCTGCGTATGGGCGCAACCGAGGTAATGCCCGCCCGGGCCGACCTCGCGGATCGCGTCCATCGCCTGGCCTTTCTCGGAAATGTCGACGCCCTTGGCCAGGTGATGCAGGATGCCAAGCTGGTCGGCGTCCATCACGAATTTTTCGAAACTGGCGACAAGGCCGCCTTCCAGCCATCCGGCGGCGTGCAACATGAAGTTCACGCCCGAGAGCAGACCCATGTTCAGGCTGTTGGCGGTTTCGTAAGCCG
>CAZRNL010000352.1:0-3582 GCA_964601395.1 uncultured Silicimonas sp.
GATTAGCTCAGTTGGTAGAGCGCTTCGTTTACACCGAAGATGTCGGCGGTTCGAGCCCGTCATCACCCACCATACGCCCTTTGCGGATTCAGCGATCCGATCGGCAACTGTAGTTTTGCGACTGAAGCAAAACTGCACATACAGTGTTTTGTCCGGCGCATTTTGTTTGCATTTGCTTCGTCCTATCTTTTCAGAACGCAAGTGAAGAGGACCGTCATGAGCTGGAACCCCGCACTTGATCCCGAGTGTCCGACAGGCGACGGCGTCGATGCCGTCGAAACCGTGATCATTCCCCGCGCCCGGGATCTGGGCGGGTTCGAGGTGCGGCGGGCCTTGCCTGCTCCTCGCCGACAGATGGTCGGCCCGTTCATCTTTTTCGACCAGATGGGGCCTGCTGAATTCCTGCCGACGGAAGGACTGGACGTGCGACCGCATCCGCATATCGGGTTGGCGACAGTCAGCTATCTGTACCGGGGACGGATGCACCACCGCGACAGCCTTGGCACCGACACCTGGATAGAATCCGGCGCGGTCAACTGGATGGTCGCGGGACACGGGATCACCCACTCGGAGCGTATCGACGACGCAACGCGGCGCGAGCCGATGCCATTCTTCGGAATCCAGACCTGGGTTGCGTTGCCGAAGGATCACGAGGACCGTGCGCCCGAGTTCCAGCACGCCGCGAAAGGGGAATTGCCGCTGCTTGGGGGTGAGGGCAAAGAGGTGCGCCTGATCCTGGGCAATGCCTGGGGCGCGCGGGCGCCGGTCGAGACGGCCTCCGAGATGTTCTATGCCGATGCAATCCTGGCGCCGGGCGCGAAGCTGCCCTTGCCCGAGGATCACGAAGACCGGGGGGCATATGTTGTCGAAGGCGAGGTGTCGGTTGCTGGCGAGACGTATGAAACCGGACGGATGATGATCTTCCGCCCCGGCGACCGGATATCCATGACGGCAGGTCCGAAGGGGGCTCGCGTCATGCTTCTCGGAGGTGAAACACTGGAAGGGCCGCGCTATATATGGTGGAACTTCGTCGCTTCGTCGAAAGAACGGATCGAAGAGGCGAAAGAGGCCTGGCGGCGTGGGGACTGGGAGACGAACCCCCGGTTTCAGCTGCCCCCTGGCGACGACAGGGAATTCATTCCCTTGCCGGATAAATGACGTGTTGCCGTGCGGTCCGGCGAACGACCGGAGTTCCGCCCCGAACCAGGGGAAGATTAGGGTCCGACATTGGGCCAACGTGGAGATGAGACAATGACGTTCCGACCCGTGAAATCAACCAGCCGCGCGCAGCCCACGATGGAGGGTGCGGGGGTGCATCTGCACCGCGTCTTCGGCTTTGGCGATCCCTCCGAGAGCGACCCGTTCCTCTTGCTGGACGATTTCCGAAACGACGATCCGTCGCTCTATCACAAGGGTTTTCCCTGGCATCCGCACCGAGGCATCGAAACGATTACCTACGTGCTCGAGGGTGTTGTGGAGCACAGCGATTCACTTGGCAACAATGGGCTTCTTGGACCGGGCAGCGTGCAGTGGATGACCGCCGGGTCGGGAATCCTGCACCAGGAGATGCCGCGCGGAAACGTGAAGGGGCAGATGCACGGCTTCCAGCTTTGGGCGAACCTGCCCTCATCGGACAAGATGACCGCTCCGCGCTATCAGGACATCCAGGGCTCGGACGTGGAAGAGATCATCGACGACGATGGCACCCGCGTGCGGATCATTACCGGGTCGTTCTGGGGCAAGAGAGGTCCGGTCGACGGCATCGCCGCCGATCCCCTCTACCTGGATATCTCGGTGCCGCCGAACACGCGGAAGGTTCTGCCGATAGACACTTATGCCAACACGTTCGCCTATGTCTTTGCGGGGGCGGCGTCGTTTCGGGATGCGTCCCGGCCCGAAGGCGTCCGGGTCGAAAAGGAATTCGCAGGCGAGGAACTGAACATCCGCGACATGAGCGGCAACCGCACGCTTGTGAGGTTCGGCACCGGCGACGAGATTTCGGTGACCGCCGGTCCCGAGGGCGTACGGTTTCTGCTGGTATCCGGACAGCCGATCCAGGAGCCGGTCGCCTGGCACGGGCCGATCGTGATGAACACGCGGGAGGAATTGATGCAGGCGGTGCGCGAGCTGAACAACGGGACGTTCATCAGGCCCGCGCACTGAGGCTCAGGGTTTCCGCGCGACAATGAAGCGCGAGGGCGTCGAGGGCGGCAGAAGGCCGGTCTCGACGATCTCGAAACCCGCTCGAACGATCATCTGGTCCAGTTCAGGCACCTTCAGAAAGCGGACGAAGGGAGCCTTGCCGATGGCGCGCAGCGCCGCGACGATCGGGCGATAGTACCATTTCTCTCCGACGCAGGGTGTCTTGGAGATGAAAATGCCGCCATCCGGCAAAAGAGAATGCACCATGTCGAACGTCGCTTCGGTGTCAGGGACAAGATGCAGCAGGTTGAACGCCAGAACCTTGTCGTAGCGTTTGTCAGCGTGGTCTTCGGGCGTGGCGCCGGCTTTGCGAAACGTCAGGTTTGGCGCACTTGCATTCCACGCTTTCTCCAGCGCGATGTCGATCATCGCTCCCGAGATATCGGTGCCTTCATAGCTCTTGACGTTGGGTGCCAGGAGCAAGGCGGTCGACCCTGTGCCACAGCCCAGTTCGAGGGCGGTGTCGGTGTCATTCAGATAGATCTTCACCCGCGCGAGCGTTGCCTCGTAGGCGTCCATGTCCGAGATGGCCCTGCGGGCATATTTGGGGGCGGCATGGTCCCAGAATGCGGCGTCCGACATGATGTTTCTCCTTTTCATGGCGAGCATGTTGCACATGCGTATCCGCAGAGGAATTGCGGAATTTCGTCGCTCTGCTATACGAAAATGCATGAATTGGCAGGCGGTGAACTTCGACTGGAACCAGGTGCGCGCCTTTCTCGCCACTGTCGAGGAAGGCTCGTTGTCGGGGGCGGCACGGGCGCTGGGTCTGACACAGCCGACGCTCGGGCGTCAGGTGTCGGCGCTCGAAGCGCGTCTTGGCGTGACGTTGTTCGAGCGGGTCGGACGGACGCTCATCCTCACGCCCACGGGGCGCGAACTGGCCGATCATGTCCGCGCCATGGGCGACGCGGCGTCACGGCTGTCGCTGGCCGCCTCTGGGCAGTCGACTTCGGTCGAGGGGCAGGTGAAAGTTTCGGCGAGCGAGATGTTTTCGGCCTTTGTTCTGCCGGACCTGATCGCGCCGCTGCGCCGCATGCACCCCGGCATTGTCATCGAGATCGTCTCGACCAATTCGCTGAGCGACCTGCATCGGCGCGAAGCCGACATCGCAGTCAGGAACACAGAGCCGACCGGTCCCGACCTGATCGCCTGCCGGATGCCCGATGAATGCGGCGGGTTTTTTGGAGCGCCGGACCTGATCACGGAATACGGTCCATTCGAAACGACGTCCGATATGGCGCGTGCGCCGCTGATCGGCTTAGGCGCGGACAACGAGTATCTTGAGATTTTACAGTCGCGCGGCGTGCCGGTGACCGATGCCAATATCGTGGCTCGTTCCGAAAGCCATCTTGTGCATTGGGAACTGGCCCGAAAGGG
>CAZRNL010000353.1:0-3579 GCA_964601395.1 uncultured Silicimonas sp.
GAATCTCTCCGAAAGCGCCCCGCGTCTGCTTGTTCGACAGGATGTCCTGCAAGGACAGAACATCGCCCGACAGTTTCTCGATGTTGGCCTGCGCCTTGTCGATGGTTTCAAGCCGCTGCTGCAGATCTCCCAGGGACCGGGCCGTTCGCGTGGCCGATCCCGTCAGGTTCTCGTTCATTCGGTTCGAGACCTCGGCCAGCCGCGCTTCCATCAGTTTGAGCATGTTCGCCTGTGACGCGGCCTGCGCCTCGGAAACGTGGCTCAGGCCACCGGCAAGCTGGTGCTGTCCGTCCGACAACGACTGAACCCGCATCCCGAGCGTGTCGACGTTGCGCGCGAGAGGCATGATCATGTCCGCCGAACGCCCGGCCCGCCGCACCGCCATGACAAGCAAGATCAGGACCAGCAGAACCAGAAATGCCCCCGCCAGTGCCGCAAGGACAACCGGGTCATCAAACGCGTATTCGGTATCTCCGATCCTGATCATCTGCGTCCGAACAGCCTCTCTATATCCGACAGCTTGAGTTCTACATAGGTCGGCCGTCCGTGATTGCACTGACCGGAATGAGGCGTTGCCTCCATCTCGCGCAGCAGCGCATTCATTTCTTCGGCGCGCATCTGGCGTCCGGACCTGACCGACCCGTGGCAGGCCACACGCGACAGGATCGCGTCCAAGCGTACCTGAAGCGCGCTTGTCTCGCCCAGGTCGGCCAGTTCGTCCAGAATGTCTCGCAGCATCGCTTCCGCACTTACGAGGCCCAACAGCGCAGGCGTCTCTCGCACGGCGACAGCCCCGGCCCCGAACGCTTCTATCACAAGACCAAGACGCGCGAGTTCGTCGGCCAGATCGAGAATTCGCCGGGCATCCCCGCCAAGTTCGACGATTTCCGGCACCAGCAGCGCCTGACTTGCCACGCCCGTTGTCGCAATCTGGCGCTTGAGCTTCTCGTAGACCAACCTCTCATGCGCCGCATGGGCGTCGACGATCACGATGCCGTCGGCGGTCTGGGCAATGACGTAGTTCTCGTGCACATGCGCCCGCGCCGCGCCTAGCGGATGCTCCGCCACCTGCTGCGATTCGGTTTCGACGCGTCCCGAGGTCCCGAAGTCAGCCGCCGCTTCCGCAAAACCGGACTGAACCGGGGCCGACCCCCTCGTTGGCCCTGCAGCTGGCCTGTCCATCTGGTAGACGCGGGCTTCGTTCGACGACGCGCGGAACGCTCCCAGCGTCTCGCCGGCGATTGTCGACGACGCCCGGTGTCCGGCCTCTGCCAGCGCATGCCGCAAGCCGCTCACGATCAATCCGCGCGCGATACCGGGCTCGCGGAATCGCACTTCGGATTTCGCCGGGTGTACGTTGACGTCCACAAGATGCGGATCGCAATCGATGAACAGCACCGCCGCCGGATGCCGGTCGCGGCTGAGAAAGTCGGCATAGGCACCTCGCAGCGCACCGATCAGAAGCTTGTCGCGCACCGGCCTGCCGTTGACGAAAAGATATTGCTGGACGCCCGACCCGCGCGAGTAGGTCGGCAGCGCCGCGAAACCGGTCAGGTGCAGGCCCTCTCGCTCGGCATCGATCGCCAATGCATTCTCGGCGAACTCGCGGCCAAGAACAGCGCGCAACCGGCGCGACAGGGCCGCCACCGGTTCGCCCGTTTCCGCCGCGACCGAAAAGACCTCGCGCCCGCCCTCGCTTTCGTCGGTCAGCGTGAAGCGCACATAGGGCTCGGCCATCGCCAGACGTTTGACCACGTCCGTCACGGCCTGCATCTCGGCGCGATCCGTGCGCAGGAACTTCAGGCGCGCCGGCGTGGCGTAGAACAGGTCCCTGAGCTCGACCACGGTTCCCGGCTGTCCCGCCGAAGGCTTGACTTGCCCCGTGCGACCGCCCGAGACCTCGATCCGCGCCGCCGCCTGACCGGGGGTCCGGCTGACGATCGACAATCTTCCTACCGCTCCGAGCGATGGCAAAGCCTCGCCCCGGAATCCGAAGGTGTGAATGTTCAGAAGATCCGAGCCGTCGATCTTCGATGTCGCGTGGCGCGACAGTGCCAGAACGAGATCCTCGGCGGGTATTCCGCAACCGTCATCGGACACCCGGATCAAGCGCTTGCCACCGTCTGCCACCGTCACCTCTATGCGCCGCGCACCGGCATCAAGGGCGTTCTCGATCAGTTCCTTGACCGCAGAGGCTGGACGCTCGACAACCTCACCGGCCGCGATGCGGTTGATCGCGCCTTCATCGAGTTGGCGGATTTTCGGCACAAGGCGGCTCATGTTGTGGTCAGGGGCATGCATCCGTCTAGGGATAGCATCGAAGGCCGGAAACGTCCACGATGGAAGTTGCGCCATTTCCTTTCGGAAGACCGGCTGATAACCCAACCGGCAGACTTCTCGGAGCTCCTTTTGGCCAATACCCGCGCTATCCTGCTGATGATCGCCTCGATGTCGCTCTTTGCGTTGTCGGACGCCTTCATCAAGCTGTCCGCCCAGTCCCTGGAGATCGGCCAGATCATTCTCTTGAGTTGTGCGGGATCCGTCCTTCTGCTGGTTCCGCTCGCCCTCAAGGAAAAGACGTCGCTTCTGAGCAGAGACCTTTTTCAGTCGGCCGTACTTTTGCGGACCACCGGCGAGATCCTGGGATCGCTCGGCTTCGTGCTGGCGCTTTCGCTGATCCCGCTGGCCACAGCCTCGGCGATCATGCAGGCGCAACCGCTGGCCGTGACGATGGGAGCCGCGGTGTTTCTTGGTGAAAAAGTCGGCCTCCGGCGTTGGGGTGCGGTCCTGGTCGGCTTTCTCGGCGTCATCGTGATCCTGCGCCCCACTGGCGGCGGTTTCGATCCGAACACGCTTTGGCTGATCCTCGCGATCCTCGGTCTGTCGGTGCGCGATCTTGGCACCCGGTTATTGCCGCGCCGTATCACCACGGTCTTCGTGTCGATCTGGGCCATGGCCGGCCTTGGCGTGCTGGGCGGCATCCTGATGATCTGGCAGGGCGGGTGGCAGCCCGTGTCCGGATCGACCTGGATCTGGCTTTGCGGAATAAGCGTCGCCGCCAGCCTCGCCTTCCTCTCGATTACGGCGGCCCTTCGCGCCGGCGAGATCTCGGCCATCGCCCCTTTTCGATACACGCGCATCGTTTTCGCACTGATCATCGCCTTCGTGGTGTTCGGCGAACGCCCGGATGGGGCCATGTGGATCGGCACCGGACTGATCATCGCTTCGGGTCTCTATACGTTCTGGCGCGAGCGGCGCTTACACGCCGCCCGCCCGGCGGTCGTTCTCTGAGCATGTCCACGCCAACGCGTTTCCCTTCTCTTCCTGCACTGATATAGAACAGCCCAAATCGCACCAGACCCGGAGATCGCGCCCGTGAGCACCATCATCGACATCCATGCCCGTGAGATTCTCGACAGCCGGGGCAACCCGACCGTTGAGGTCGACGTCATCCTTGAAGACGGCACCATGGGCCGCGCCGCCGTGCCCTCGGGCGCATCGACCGGCGCACACGAAGCCGTCGAGAAGCGTGACGGCGACAAATCGCGCTACATGGGCAAGGGCGTGCTTGGTGCGGTC
>CAZRNL010000354.1:0-3571 GCA_964601395.1 uncultured Silicimonas sp.
TTCGGTGGTCTCTTCCCAGTAGTCCTGGTTCAGAATGAACAGAAAGCCCACGAAGGTGAGCACAGCCGCCTTCCAGTTTCGTTGCAGCAAATAGGTGAGCGCCGTGAAAACCAGTATGATGACGAGCGGATGCGGCGTCTGAAGAACCCAGAGGATTCCGTCGATCAGCGCTTCCAGGAAATCCGAGAGCGCGTCGAAAAAGAACGCTCCGTTGATCTGAAGCCAGTCGAAGACCCGTTCAGCGACATCGCCTACGGGAATCTTGTTGTCAGTCAGCCAGTTCAAGATCTCTTCCCGCCTTCTCGATCAACCTGCATGTCCCGGGGATGGGTCGGGAGGACGACGTCCTCCCGACAGATCGCCGCGCATCGCGCCTGGAAACCTCTCAGAGGCCCAGGGCACCTTTGACTGCCGCCATCGCGTCACCGCCGTCCTTGGTGGTGACGCCGTCCAGCCAGCCCGAAAGCACGTCAGGATTGGACGACAGCCACGCTGTCGCCGCCTCCGCGGGGTCCTTTCCGTCGTCCAGGATCGCACCCATGATCTCGTTCTCCATGGCCAGCGAGAATTCCAGGTTCTTCAGGAGAGCGCCGACATTCGGACATTCGTCGACGAAACCAGCGGACGTGTTGGTAAGGACCGTCGCGCCACCCAGATTTGGGCCGAACCAGTCATCGCCACCTTCAAGGTAGGTCAGGTCGAAATTGGCATTCATCGGATGGGGCTCCCAACCGAGAAAGACCACCGGTTCGCCGCGCCGATCCGCACGGGCAACCTGCGCAAGCATGCCTTGTTCCGAACTTTCTACCACCTCGAAACCTTCCAGTCCGAAAGCGTTCTGGTCGATCATGTCCATGATCAGGCGGTTTCCGTCGTTACCCGCTTCGATGCCATAGATCTTGCCTTCAAGCGCATCCTTCTGTGCCGCGATAGCCTCGAAACTCGTGATGCCAAGGTCAGCCGCAGCCTTGTTGACCGCCAGCGTATACTTCGCGCCCTCGAGATTGGTGCGTACCGTGTCGACTGTGCCGGCGTCGCGATAAGGCGCGATGTCCGCCTCCATGGTCGGCATCCAGTTTCCAAGGAACACGTCGATGTCCTTGTTGGCGAGCGATGTGTAGGTCACCGGCACAGACAGGACCTTGATGTCCGTGTCATAGCCCAAAGCCTCCAGCACGACCGTCGTCGCAGCCGTGGTGGCGGTGATGTCGGTCCAGCCGACATCCGAGAAAACGACCGTATCGCAATCCGCGAAGGCCGGTGCAGCGGCCAGTATTGCGAGGGCCGACAGAGTTGATTTCAGGCGCATTGTGCACTCCCTGTTTTTGTTGATTGACGAGTCAATTAAAAATCCACATATCCGCTGAGGACATTAATGAGAAGAAAAACATGCCTAAGCTCGGAATGGAACCAATAAGACGCGCCGCGCTGATCGACGCAACCATCGCGGAAATCGGTTCTGCGGGAACCTTGGACGTGACCGTTTCGCAGATCGCAAGACGCGCCGGCATGTCGAGCGCGCTCGCGCACCACTATTTCGGTGGCAAGGACGATATGCTTCTGGCTGCCATGCGCCATGTTCTGCAAGTCTACGCAGGCGAAGTTCTGGCACGCCTGCGATCCGTCGAGACGCCTGCAGATCGCCTGGAGGCCGTCGTGCGCGGTGCTTTCGCGCCGTCCAACTTCCGGTCCGATACCGTGTCGGCCTGGCTCAATTTCTACGTCCTTGCTCTGTCATCCGACCCGGCCCGAAGGCTTTACCGCATTTATGCGCACAGGTTGCGGTCCAACCTGACGCACGCACTGCGTCCGCTTGCAGGCGAGCGCGCCAAGCCACTCGCGGGACGCGCGGCGGCAATGATCGACGGTGTCTACCTGAGTCATGGACTCGCCGCTTCAGATCCGGATGGCGAGAAAGCGGCGATGGATGTGCTTGCGATGCTCTCCGCGGAACTCCGTTAAAGTCATGCAGGCAGATTATGTCATCGTTGGCGCGGGGTCCGCAGGCTGTGCGCTCGCATACCGGCTTTCGGAGGCCGGGAAATCGGTGATCGTGATCGAGTACGGCGGCACCGACGCCGGGCCCTTTATCCAGATGCCCGGAGCCCTGTCCTACCCGATGAACATGTCACGATACGACTGGGGCTATCGCAGCGAGCCCGAGCCGCACCTGGGCAACCGTCGCCTTGTCTGTCCGCGCGGCAAGGTGATCGGCGGATCCTCCTCGATCAACGGCATGGTTTATGTCCGCGGCCATGCCCGCGACTATGACACCTGGTCCCAGATGGGCGCGCGTGGCTGGAGCTACGCCGATGTCCTGCCCTACTTCAGGCGGATGGAGTCCTGGCACGGCCCTTCTCCCTCGGAGTGGCGCGGAACCGATGGCCCTTTGCACATCACACGCGGACCAAGGCTGAATCCCCTCTATCACGCATTTGTCGAAGCAGGTCGCGAGGCAGGATACCAGATCACCGACGACTACAACGGCGAGAAACAGGAAGGCTTCGGCCCGATGGAGCAGACGGTCTGGAAAGGTCGACGCTGGTCGGCTGCCAACGCCTATCTTCGCCCCGCACTCAAGCGCCCGAATTGCACGCTGGTCCCGGGACTGGCCCGGCGCATCGTGATCGAACAAGGGCGGGCTACAGGCGTGGAGATCCAGCACCGGGGACGCGTCAGCCAGATCAGGGCCATGCGCGAAGTGATCGTATCGGCCTCTTCGATCAACTCACCGAAGCTTCTGATGCTGTCGGGTATCGGCCCGGCAGCGCACCTGGCGGACCATGGCATCGACGTCATCGCCGATCGACCGGGCGTTGGTCAGAACCTTCAGGACCATCTGGAAGTCTACTTTCAGATGAAATCGAAGCTGCCGATCACGCTTTTCCGATACTGGAATCTTATCTGGAAAGGCGTGATCGGCGCGCAGTGGCTTGTGACAGGCCGTGGCCTTGGCGCTTCCAACAATTTTGAAAGCGCCGGCTTCATCCGGTCGCGCGCCGGGATCGAGTACCCGGACATCCAGTTCCACTTCCTGCCGCTCGCTGTCCGCTACGACGGCAAGGTTGCCGCCCAAGGGCACGGATTCCAGGCGCATGTCGGCCCGATGCGGGCCAGGTCGCGGGGCGCGGTGACGCTGAAGACCCCCGACCCAGCCGCCGCCCCGGCGATCAGGTTCAACTACATGTCAGACGACGTCGACTGGCAGGACTTTCGCTCCGCGATCCGTCTGACCCGGGAAATCTTCAAACAATCTGCGTTCGCATCCTACGTGGACGGAGAAATCCAGCCCGGCGACGCCATAGTCTCGGACGATGACATCGACGGCTTCATTCGCGACCATGCCGAAAGCGCCTACCACCCCTGCGGCACCTGCCGGATGGGAGACATCGGCGATCCGTCGTCCGTCGTCGATTCCGAGTGCCGGGTGATTGGTGTTGATGGTCTGCGCGTCGCCGACAGCTCGATCTTTCCGCAGATCACGAACGGCAATCTGAACGGACCTTCGATAATGACAGGCGAGAAGGCAGCGGATCACATACTCGGCAAGTCACTTCCGCGAGACGATCGC
>CAZRNL010000355.1:0-3568 GCA_964601395.1 uncultured Silicimonas sp.
GACATCGTCCGCGATGCACTCGCCCTTGACGGTGGCGCCCTCGCCGACGGTCAGCAGATGGGCGCGGATGTCGCCCTCGACAGTGCCCTCGATATTGATGTCACCGGTTGTCTTGATGTTGCCGACAATGGTGAGATCAGCCGACAGTACCGACGCCGGAGGTTTTGCCTTCGGCGCGCTTGAAGACGAGAAATCGGTGCTGGGTTTCGGCTGATTCATTTCTGGGGCCTTGTCCTTTTCTGCCTCGGTTCCCTGTTTCGGGCCTGGTTCGTTGATCTTGCTTTTAGAAAACATCTTTCGCTGCCTTGATGTATTTCATAGGGTTCACGGGATTTCCGCCGACAAGTACTTCGTAGTGAAGATGAGTGCCTGTCGACCGTCCGGTGTTTCCCATATCACCTATAAGCTCGCCGCGCGAGACCCTTTGGCCGACACTGACCCGGATTTTGGAAAGATGTGCGTAGCGGGTCTCAAATCCGAAGTCATGGCGGATTCTGATGAGGTTGCCATAGCCGGACTGCGTACCAGCGTGGACGATCACACCATTCGCCGTCGCATGGATCGGTGTCCCCTTGGCGCCCGCGAAATCATGGCCTTCGTGCATCCGGCCCCAGCGTGGACCGAATCCGCTTGTCGAGCGATAGTGACCCTTCACCGGAAACCCGAAGGGCAGTTTCTCGGCAGCGATGCGGTAGAGGTTCAATGTGTCGAGCTTGCCCAGAACGTCATTGGCGCGGTTGGTCATCGGGTCGAGCGTGGCGTCGCCGCTTGTCGAGAAGGAAATCGGGGTCAGCGGGCCGCCCTGGCCCGAATAGCTGCGCCGAACCTGCTCGAGGATGCTGTCGGTCGGCAGACCTACAGCCGAGAACATCTCGTCGATTGGCACGAGTGACGTGGCCACAGCGTCTTCGATCTGACTGAAGATGCGCTCGTTCCGCTCGGCTTCAAGCCGCGCATCCATCGCCACCCGGTCCAGCGCCAGTTCGGCCTGTTCGACAGTTTCGTGCATTTCGTCGCGCTGACCGGCAAGTTTGCCGAGGGTGCGGGTCATCACGTCGAGCGTTGCTTCCAGATCGGCCATCCGGCGCGTATCGGGATCGGCCGCTTCGCTTTCGGCGAGTTGAGCGGTCAGCATCGCCGACTTTTCGCGGGCCGTGTCACGCTCCTTCATCGTGTCGCGCAAGGTCGCGGCAACGACGTCGATGCCGGTTTCCAGTTCGCGTCTGCGGTTTTCGGACGCCAGAAGGCGCGACTGCATCGCCGAGACTTCGGACAACGCCACGGAAAAGCGCTGCTGCGCATCCGATGCCTCGCGTGCCCGTGCGTCACGCTGCGAGGCAAGTTCGTTCAGGCGCTGCTCGTAGACTGCCTGATCACGCAGGGCCTGTTCCTTCAGGTCGCCGGCACCCAGAGAATGCATCAGAAGGATCGCCGACGAAATGATCGTCCAGCCCAGCAGCAGCGCGCTTCCGGTCAGACCGACGAACTGGGTGACAGGTGACAAGCGGATGAAACGGGTTTCGGTATCCGACCGAATGAAAAGTCGCTGTTCCGGGAATGTGCGCTCGAATGCGGCGCGTAATCTTATCATGAAAGCCGTTTGCACCAGGTCTGTCCCTAAACCATTAATCTTGTCCCGAGGTCCCGAGACATCGCCGGAGCCCAATGGCGGAAGTTTTAACGACTGAGGAAAACTCAGGCAACCTTGCGGAGCGTCGGCACGGGTCTGCCGCCCTCAGACCCCCCGTTTCGGCGAGTTTTCGCCTAATCCTCGGCGGATTCGGTCAGCGGCCAATAGAAATCCGGCGGCAAACCGGCCTCGGCGCGCTTTTCGTCATTGAAGGGCGGCTTCAGCGTTCCATGAAAATACTTGCGCACCAGTGCGTGAAAGACCGGTTTGGGGTCGAGATTTTCGCGGCCACAAAGGAAGTGGAACCATTTGGATCCGTAAGCAACATGGCCGACTTCCTCGGCGTAGATCGTCTCGAGCGCAGCGACGGCACCGTCTTCACCAGCATTGCGGAATATGGCGATCATGCCGGGTGTCACGTCCAGGCCACGTGCCTCGAGCACCATCGGCACGACCGCGAGCCGACCCATCAAGTCATCCGACGTGTCTTCCGCCGCACGCCACATTCCAGCATGGGCCGGAAGCGCGCCGTAGTGACTGCCGAGCGATTCAAGGCAGTCCGATACAAGATTGAAATGCTTTGATTCCTCGTCGGCCGCTTTCACCCAGTCATCGTGGAAACCGAGCGGCATCGGAACATGGCCGAAGCGCGCGATCAGATCCCAGTGCAGATCGACGGCATTCAGTTCGATGTGCGCTACCGCGTGCAGCAAAGCGATGCGTCCTGCCGGAGAGCCGGGCCTGCGTCGCGGCACATCCCGTGGGGCCAGCAGTTCCGGACGATCGGGCCTCGCCGGTCGGGTTGGCGGGAAAGAGCGGCCAACCGTGATGTCCCGGCCCTCCGCGCGCGCTGCGAACCAACTCGCGGCGTGCGCGCGCGACAGGGCGGTCTTGGCGCGACCGTCTGCCGTGGTCAGGACCTCCACGGCCATTTCGGTCAGAGTTGTCATCGCGGTACCATCCTTGTTGTCCGTCCCAAAGCCTGAGGAGCGCGCGGGGCCGCGTGGCCATCGCCAATACCGCCGCCGGACGGCAGATGTTCAGCCCTTCACGGCCGCAAGAACCTCGTCCGCATGCCCCGGCACCCTGACCTTGCGCCACTCGCGAAGCACGGTGCCGTTGCCATCGATCAGGAATGTCGCGCGTTCGATGCCCATATAAGTCTTGCCGTACATGCTTTTCTCTTTCCAGACGCCGTAACGCTCGCAAACATCGCCTTCTGCGTCCGATGCCAGGATCACTTCGAGGTCGTGCTTGGCAACGAACTTGTCGTGCGACTTGGCCGTGTCCTTGGAGACGCCGACGACGACGGCACCCGCTTCGGTGAAATCTGCTTTCATTTCGGTGAAGCCCTTGGCTTGCTTTGTACAGCCCGAGGTATCGTCCTTGGGATAGAAATAAAGCACCACCTTCCCGGGCCGCAGCGACGACAGCGTAATATCGCCACCGCCATCGCGGGGCAGAGTGAAATCCGGGGCAGTCTGACCTTCAAGGCTCATGTCTTTTCCCTTTTGCAGGCATGTGGCACAAATGCCTGTTGGGTTTTAGCGCGGTTCGTCCGAGAATAAACCCCGAGGCAGACAGAACGGAACCAAATGGACACGTCCGCAGAACAGGACGCCAGCGAGAAGAGACCTGTCGCAGACCGACCACTTCCGCGCCGTAGACGGCACGGGCGTGTCGGGATGAGCATGGTCCTGACACTCGTCATGGCCGGGTTGATCCTGACGGTCGCCTTCCTGTCTTTGTCGGGCCGCGAGATCGTCGTACCCGAGCCGTTGCGGGCGCGGATCGAAGCCGGGATCAACGCTCGCATGGGCGAAGGCCAGGTGCGGCTTGGCAGTGTGCGAGTGTCGGTCGGACGCGACGGGATTCCGCGCCTGACGCTGAGCAACGTGGCGATCGGGAGTGCCTCTGACGGCGCAGCGGCGATACTGA
>CAZRNL010000356.1:0-3563 GCA_964601395.1 uncultured Silicimonas sp.
AACTTGAAAGCCCGGCTGCCGTCTGCGCCTGTCTCCAGCACTTCCGAGCCCAGAATGTCGGCCGGCATCAGGTCGGGCGTGAACTGGACCCGCTTGCCGTCAAGCCCCAGAACGGTCGAGAGCGTATCGACCAGCCGCGTCTTTCCGAGGCCCGGTAGACCGACCAGAAGTCCGTGGCCACCGCACAGGATCGAGGACAACACCAAATCCACGACACGCTCCTGGCCGATAAATCGGCGGGTGATACTCGACTTCGCCTCGGCGAGTTTTCCACCCAGCGTTTCGATCTCGGCCACAAGGTCGGCTGTGTCGGACATGGCAATTTCTCCGTTTCGGGCTATGATCCCTACTAGACCCAACTATGCCGTCTTCTTCAAATGGCAAAAGCAAACGACGGACAAAACATTGTGAAACCGACCGCAGATGGCATCGCGGCAAGCGCGCGTGCCGCTTCTTCGCGCGGATTGCCGCCGGTACATCTCTGGAACCCACCCGATTGCGGAGATCTCGACATGCGGATCGCACGGGATGGAACATGGTTCTATCTGGGAACTCCAATCGGGCGGCCGGAACTTGTGCGCCTTTTCTCGACGATACTTCGCAAGGACGGCGACCGCTACGTTCTTGTGACCCCTGTCGAGAAGGCAGGCATTACCGTCGATGATGCGCCTTTCGTTGCCGTCGATTTCGAGCGGACGGGCGACAGCACCCAGCAGTCGCTCACGTTCACGACAAACGTCGGCGATCGGACGACCGCCGGCCCGGATCACCCGATACGGGTCGAGCGCGATGACGAGACCGGCGAACCTTCGCCTTACATCCACGTCCGCGCCGAACTCGAAGCGCTGATCGACCGGAAAAGCTTCTACCGTCTGGTCGAAATCGGGGTGCACCATGACGGCTGGTTCGGCCTTTGGTCGGACGGACAGTTCTTTCCGATCATCCCGTCCGATGAGTTACCCTGACATTTCGATTTGCGGCGAACCCGTTTCCAGGCGGGTGGCGGCTATCGAGACAGCAGAATTCTGAAGGTCATCACAGGCTCCTGACACAGCGCTGTCAGGAGAGGTGTGTGATGAGGCGTCATCAACTCAACGAAGGATGACACATCATGACTTTTGCTCCTGCCAACACCGTCGCCTGGATGGAAATCCCGGTTCGTGACATCGACCGCGGAATCGCGTTCTATTCCCAGGTGTTCAAGAACGCGCTGACAAAGGACGAGACCGGGCCAAACCCGATGGCCATGCTTCCCGTGGCGGACCTTGCCACAGGCGTCTCTGGACATCTCTATCCGGGCGAGCCCGCCGCACCGGGGACCGGTCCGACGATCCACCTCTATGTCCCCGACACCCTTGAAGCCACCGTTGACCGTTTCGAGAAGGCGGGCGGGACAAGCACAGGCGAGATCGTCTCGATGCCCTTCGGTCGATTCCAGTACGGCACCGACCCCGACGGTAACTCCATCGGACTGTTCGAACCGGCAAAAGGCTGATCCACATGCGCCGCGCCGACCGCCTCTTCCAGATCGTGCAGTATCTGCGGGGCGGTCGGCTGACCACGGCGCGGGCACTGGCCGAGAAACTGGAAGTCAGCGAGCGCACAATCTATCGCGACGTGGCCGACCTGATCGGCTCCGGCGTTCCTGTCGAGGGAGAGGCCGGGGTCGGATATGTCATGCGCGAAGGCTTCGACCTGCCGCCCCTGATGTTCACCCGAGACGAGATCGTTGCCCTGGTCGCGGGTGCCCGGCTGATCCGCGCCTGGGGTGGAATGGCGATGGCGTCGGCCGCCGAGGAAGCGCTGGTCAAGATCGGCGCCGTCCTGCCCGAAGAAGCCCGAGCGCGCGCTGCCTCGGTGCAGGTTCACGCCTTCCAGACTCCCGAACTGGATGACAGGACGCGATTGCTTCTGGACAGGATCGAAGCGGCGACCGGAGAACAAATGCGGCTGGTTCTTGGCTACCGGGACGAAAGCGGCACCCGGACGGACCGGATTGTGCGTCCGCTGGGGCTATGGTTCTGGGGCAAGGTCTGGACGCTGGTCGGTTGGTGCGAGCTGCGACAGGATTTCCGGATGTTTCGCGTCGACCGGATCGACTCCATGACCGAAGCAGAGCGCTTCCGGCATGAACGCGACAAATCGCTGTCCACATTCTATTCCTGCCATCCCGACAGGCGTCGCCATTGAAGTGTCGCAGCAAGGGCGCGGTCGGCGCCCCTGCCCGCTCGGTGCAGATCGATGCCGTCAGGCCTCGGTCTGGTCGACCACCTTCGCTTCGGCCGCGTTCTTGGCGACGGAAGCGATACCGTTATCGCGGCTCTTGGTGCTTTCGTAAGTTTCGGACGTTCCGACCACCTGGCCGTTCGATGCTTTCAGATTGAACATCCACTTGCCGCTCTTGGTGTCTTTCCGTTCGAAGCGGGCGTCGATCTGGCTGTTCTTCCTGACCGACTCGATGCCGTTCTTGCAGCTTGTCTTGGCCTTGTAGCCTTCGCTCGCCAGAATGATCTCGCCGTTTCCTGCCTTCAGACGGAACCGGAACTCGCCGGCCTTGTCCTTGTAGATCTCAAATTTGCCTGCCATGTTGCAATGCCTCTCCCTGAATGGTCTTTGCGCGACTTTTATGAACACTCGGCTGTCTTCCGCCAAGTACATTTTATGCCCATTTTTCCCATTGCGGCGAAGAAGCACCGACCAGAGAATCGTCAGCTTTCCACTCGGCCTCGCCGATCCCGGCGCAAATTGGCGTACAGCACATGGTTTCGCCAGCGCCCGTTGATCTGAAGATAGCTCTGCGCCACGCCTTCATACTTGTACCCGCACTTTTCCAGAAGCCCACGCGAGGCCGTGTTCTCGGGCAGGCAGGCGCTTTCGATCCGGCTGAGATCCATCACCTCGAAAGCATGATGAACGACCGCCGTCAGCGCCTCGCGCATGAAGCCGTGCCGCGCATAGGACTGACCGATCCAGTATCCGATGGTTCCCGCCTGCGCCGGACCACGCCTGATATTGTCCAGCGTGATCGCGCCGATAAGCCGCTTGTCGCTGCGCCTTTCGAGGAACAGGGGGAGTGCCGTGCCTTGCGAAATCGAGCGGTTGGCCCAATAGACCCGGTTGACGAAGCCCTTGCGCGTCAGATGGTCGTTTGACCAAGACGGCTCCCAGGGCTTCAAAAACTCGGCGCTATCCTCACGAACGCCGGCCCAGGCGCGATAGTCAGAATGAACGGGCGGCCGAAGCACCAGGCGCTCGGTGTCGATACGAACCTTGCTCCTCAGACGAAGCATCAGGCAGCAAGCCGCCCCGTCAGCTGGTCCAGCGCCGGTGCCCGCGAAACCGGTCCGTAAAGCGCAAGCGCGGCGGAAGAGTTCGTCGCGATCCCTCCTGCCATGTCGCGAACACCGCGGGTCGTGACCGCGTCGATCCGCTCCACCGTCTCGTCCAGCGACGGCACCCGGTCCCAGATCGACAACTGGCGTGCAAGCCGCTCTGCGCGGCTCGAAGGGCTCTCCAACCCCATCAGCAATCCCGCCTTCATCTGCGCGCGGGCCCGGGCGATC